>NZ_KV817414.1:0-74353 GCF_001814695.1 Streptococcus sp. HMSC066E07 | reverse complement strand
TTATGAAGCTAAATTAGCTCAATACCAAGCGGATCTTGCTAAATATCAAAAAGATCTAGCTGAATATCCAAGCAAGCTCAAAGCCTATGAAGATGAACAGGCAGCTATTAAGGCAGCGCTAGCTGAACTAGAAAAACATAAAAATGAAGATGGGAACTTAACTGAACCTTCTGCTCAAAGCTTGGTCTACGATCTTGAACCAAATGCAAATCTATCTTTGACAACAAATGGGAAGTTCCTTAAGGCTTCTGCTGTGGATGATGCATTTAGCAAAAGTACGTCAAAAGGAAAATATGATCAAAAGATCCTGCAGTTAGATGATTTAGATATAAGCAACTTAGAGCAGGTTGATGATGTGGCTTCATCTATGGAACTTTATGGTAATTTTGGCACTAAAGCAGGTTGGACTACAACAGTCAGCAGTTCTGGTGTGGCAAAGTGGGGTTCTGTACTCTTAGAGCGCGGTCAAAGTGCTACGGCAACCTATACTAATCTTCAAAATTCCTACTATAATGGTAAAAAGATTTCTAAAATTGTTTACAAGTATACAGTAGACCCTGAATCAAAATTTAAGGGTCAAAAGGTTTGGTTAGGTATTTTCACTGATCCAACTTTAGGTGTTTTTGCTTCCGCTTATACTGGTCAGGTAGAGCAAAATACTTCCATCTTCATTAAAAATGAATTTACTTTTTATGACGAAGAGGGAAATCCGATCAACTTTGACAATGCCCTGCTATCAGTAGCTTCTCTTAATCGTGAACATAATTCTATTGAAATGGCTAAAGATTATACAGGTAAATTCGTTAAAATTTCAGGGTCATCCATTGGTGAGAAAAATGGTATGATTTATGCAACGGATACCCTAAACTTTAAACAGGGTGAAGGCGGTGCCCGTTGGACTATGTATAAGAACAGTCAATCAGGTTCTGGTTGGGATACTTCAGATGCCCCTAACTCCTGGTATGGTGCAGGTGCTATTAAGATGTCTGGGTCTAATAACAAAGTTACAGTAGGTGCAACCTCCGCAACAAATGTAATGTCCGTTTCTGAAATGCCTAAAGTCAACGGAAAAGACAATACAGAAGGGAAAAAACCAAATATTTGGTACTCCCTCAATGGTAAGATTCGTGCGGTTAATGTTCCTAAGGTGACCAAGGAAAAACCAACACCACCGGTGGAACCAACATCTCCCGCTCAACCAACCTATGAGACCGAAAAACCATTAGAGCCGGCTCCAGTAGCTCCGACTTATGAAGCAAAGCCAACACCGCCAACCAGAACTCCGGATCAGGAAGAGCCCAATAAGCCGACAGAACCAACTTATGAGACTGAAAAACCATTAGAGCCGGCTCCAGTAGCTCCGACTTATGAAGCAAAGCCAACACCGCCAACCAGAACTCCGGACAAGGAAGAGCCCAATAAGCCGACAGAGCCGACTTATGAGACCGAAAAACCATTAGAGCCAGATCCAGTAGCTCCGACCTATGAAGCAAAGCCAACACCGCCAACCAGAACTCCGGACAAGGAAGAGCCCAATAAGCCGACAGAGCCAACTTATGAGGCCGAAAAACCATTAGAGCCGGCTCCTGTTGCGCCAAGCTATGAGGCAGAGCCAACACCGCCAACCCCAACACCAGATCAACCGGAACCAAACAAACCTGCTGAACCAACTTATGAGGTGTTACCAACGCCACCAGCAGATCCTGTCTATAAGAAGACGCCTCCGACTCCTGCTGTACCGACTGTTCACTACCATTACTTTAAGTTAGCCGTACAGCCACAAGTCAATAAAGAAATCAAAAATAATAATGATGTAGATATTGATAAAACCTTAGTGGCGAAACAATCGACTGTTAAATTTCAATTGAAGACGGCTGATCTACCAGCTGGACGGGATAAGACGACTTCCTTTGTTTTAGTCGATCCATTACCCTCTGGCTATCAATTGGATCTTGAGGCAACGAAAGTAGCTAGTCCTGGCTTTGATGTTAGCTATGATTCAGCGACGAATACAGTTACCTTCAAAGCAACTGCACAAACTTTGGCTGCTTTTAATGCGGATCTGACCAAGTCAGTAGCAACGGTTTATCCGATTGTAGTGGGACAAGTCCTTAATGATGGTGCAACTTATAAGAATAACTTCACGCTAACAGTCAATGATGCTTATGGAATTAAATCCAATATCGTTCGTGTGACAACACCGGGCAAACCAAACGATCCGGATAATCCAAGTAACAACTACATCAAACCAAGTAAAGTAAACAAGAACAAAGACGGTGTGGTGATTGATGGGAAGACTGTTCTTGCAGGATCAACTAATTATTATGAGCTGACTTGGGATTTGGATCAATACAAAGGAGACAAATCGTCAGCGGATACCATTCAAAAAGGGTTCTATTATGTTGATGATTATCCAGAAGAAGCACTGGATTTACGTCAGGATTTAGTGGCGATGAAAGATGCTAATGGAAATCCTGTAACAGGTGTCAGCGTCGCTCATTATAAGAGTGTGGAGACTGCACCTCAAGCAGTTAAAGATATGCTTACCAAAGCCCGTATTCATCCTAAAGGTGCTTTCCAAGTCTTTACGGCAGATGATCCACAAGCGTTTTATGATACTTATGTTAAAACAGGCATCAATTTGACGCTTGTCTCTCCAATGGTGGTGAAAGCACAAATGGGTCAAACAGGTGGCAGCTATGAAAACCGAGCTTACCAAATTGACTTTGGTAATGGTTATGAATCCAATATTGTCACGAATAATGTTCCTAAAATTGATCCTAAAAAGGATGTCACTTTAACATTGGATCCCGCAGACACCAACAATGTGGATGGTCAAACACTTCCGTTAAATACAGTCTTTAATTACCGTTTAATCGGTGGTATCATTCCTTCAAATCATTCAGAAGAGCTCTTTGAATACAGTTTCTCTGATGATTATGATCAAACAGGCGATCAATATACTGGTCAGTATAAGGTCTTTGCCAAGGTTGATATGACTCTTAAAGATGGAACAGTTATCAAATCAGGTGATGATTTAACGAAGTATACGGAAGCAGAAGTTGATTCAGTTAAAGGAATCATTACGATTAAATTCAAGGAAGATTTCTTACGCTCTGTTTCAGTTGATTCAGCTTTCCAAGCCGAAAGCTATGTCCAAATGAAACGGATTGCAGTTGGTACTTTTGAAAATACCTATGTAAATACGGTTAATGGTGTGACTTACGCATCTAATACAGTTCGTACAACGACACCAAAACCGAAAACTCCAACCCCATCAACCCCATCAACTCCAGCTAAACCGAAGCAGGCACTTCATGCTTTAGCTGTTCCAAGCCTTCCAAGAACAGGAACGAGTGTGAGCTATATGCCTTACTTGGGAGTAGCTGCATTGTTAAGTGTTTTAGGCTTAGGACAGTTAAAACGGAAAACAGAGGAGAATGACTAAGTTTTGGTTGGATTGACTTGAGATTTTCCGTTAATTTATGGCTATTTTAATAAGGCTAAAAGATAGATTTTAAGCTTCTGTCTTTTAACCTTATTTTTTGTAATGATTTCAAAATATAGGATTAAAATTTATGCAATAATTATATAGTAATATAGGATAGGAAATAGAAAAAGGAGAAGGTTATGAAAGTCAGTCAATTATCTAAGTATCCCCATATAGGCAAGTTTACAGTTGGGCTCTCAGCAGCTGTTTTATTGTTGATAGTAAGTAAAAACACAGCTAAAGCAGATGCCTATACAGTTCAATATGGTGATTCATTTTATGATATTGCGACAAAATTTGGAATGAGTCCCTATGATTTAGCGGCAAAAAATGGAAAAATAATTTACGATACTATCCTTCCTGTAGATACGTTACAAGTAAATGGCCCAACGGCTACTACTGTTAGTCAGACAAATGCAGTAGCACAACCAACTGCTACAAGTGCAGGTCCAAGTTCTGATACAGAGGATGTGGTACTAAATACGCCTACAACAACAGGAAACTCTTATCCAGTTGGTCAATGCGCTTGGGGTGTAAAAACATTGGCACCTTGGGCTAGTAATTGGTGGGGAAATGCAAAAGATTGGGTTGCCAATGCTGCATACTCAGGCTTTCGTATAGGAACAACTCCTCAAGTTGGAGCCATTGCTGTTTGGGATGGCGGTCAATTTGGACATGTAGCCTATGTAACAGCTGTGGCAAATAATCGCGCAATTCAAGTGCTGGAGTCAAATTACAAAGGTCAAAAACAAGTTAACAATTACCGTGGTTGGTTTGACCCTACAATATTTTATGGAAAGGTAACTTATATTTACCCTTATTGATAAACTTTTCCTATACATAGAAATCATTAAATAATGAAAGTGGAATAGTTAGTTGTTCCACTTTTTTTATTGGAAAAATATAATTCCATAAGAAAGTTCATTATCTTTTCTCTAAAATATGTTAGAATAAAGATAAAAGGAAATGCGTGAATGGGTTATTTTAAGAAGTATAAGTTTGATAAGTCGAAATTTAAATTAGGAATGCGAACCTTTAAAACGGGGGTCGCGGTTTTTATTGTTCTGCTTGTCTTTGGGCTTTTTGGCTGGAAAGGGTTACAGATTGGTGCTCTGACAGCTGTTTTCAGTTTGCGCGAAGATTTTGATAAGAGCGTCCATTTTGGAACCTCTCGTATTTTAGGAAATAGTATTGGTGGTTTGTATGCCTTGCTCTTCTTTCTCATCAATAACCTGTTTCATGAGCAGTTTTGGGTGACCTTACTGGTTGTTCCTCTTTGTACGATGTTAACGATTATGACAAATGTCGCTATGAACAACAAAGCGGGAGTGATTGGTGGTGTTTCTGCCATGCTGATTATTACTTTATCTATTCCCACAGGAGAGACAGTTTTGTATGTATTTGCACGTGTCTTTGAGACGTTCATGGGGGTTTTCGTTGCCATGCTGGTCAATTCTGATGTGGATCGCTTGCGGAAAGTATTGAAATTAAAAAGCGAAGAATAATGTTAGAAAATATAACATGAGTTCTTGACATAGAAATTTTTTCAGATTATAATAGAGCATAAGAAAGGAATTTGCAATGAAGGAAAAAGAATTTCGTCGCAATATGGCTGTTTTTCCTATTGGTAGCGTTATGAAATTGACGGATTTGACAGCACGTCAGATTCGTTATTATGAAGATCAAGAATTGATCAAGCCTGATCGAAATGAAGGAAATCGCCGCATGTATTCATTAAATGATATGGATCGCTTGTTGGAGATTAAAGATTACATTTCAGAAGGTTACAATATTGCTGCGATTAAGCGAAAATATGCCGAGCGCGAAGCGAAATACAAGAAGCCGGTGAGTGAGAAAGACGTTCGTCGAGCCCTTCATAAAGACATTTTACAACAAGGTCGCTTTGCTTCTTCCCTTCCACCATTTGGTCGTATGCATTGACCAATATCAATTTTTTTAAATTTCATAAGGAGATACTCATGCCAATTACAGTAGCTGACATTCGTCGCGAAGTGAAAGAAAAAAATGTTACCTTTATCCGTTTGATGTTTTCGGATGTTTTAGGAACGATGAAAAACGTTGAAATTCCAGCGACCGATGAACAGCTGAATAAAGTTTTGTCAAATAAAGTAATGTTTGACGGTTCTTCCATTGAAGGTTTTGTGCGTATCAATGAGTCAGATATGTACCTTTATCCTGACTTGGATACATGGACGGTTTTCCCTTGGGGAGACGAAAACGGAAGTGTCGCAGGACTGATTTGCGATGTCTATACGACGGAAGGAACGCCTTTTAAAGGAGATCCACGTGGAAATTTAAAACGCGCTTTACGTCACATGGAAGAATTAGGATTCAAATCCTTTAATTTAGGTCCTGAGCCAGAATTTTTCTTATTTAAACTCGATGAGAATGGCGATCCAACTCTTGAAGTGAATGATAAGGGTGGGTACTTTGACCTTGCGCCGACTGATCTGGCTGATAATACACGCCGTGAAATCGTCAATGTCCTTACAACGATGGGATTTGAAGTAGAAGCCAGTCATCATGAAGTAGCTATTGGCCAGCATGAAATTGACTTTAAATATGATGAAGTACTTCGTGCCTGTGATAAGATTCAATTGTTCAAACTGGTTGTCAAAACAATTGCTCGTAAGCATGGTCTGTACGCAACGTTTATGGCAAAACCAAAATTTGGTATTGCCGGTTCAGGTATGCACTGTAATATGTCACTCTTTAATCAAGATGGTCAAAATGCATTTTTTGATCCGGAAGATCCAAATGGTATGCAATTATCAGAAACAGCGTACTATTTTCTTGGTGGCTTAATTAAGCATGCTTACAATTATACAGCTATCATGAACCCAACTGTCAATTCTTACAAACGTTTGGTTCCGGGGTATGAAGCTCCTGTGTATATTGCTTGGGCAGGACGAAATCGTTCTCCACTTGTTCGTGTGCCAGCTTCACGCGGTATGGGAACTCGTTTGGAATTGCGCTCTGTTGACCCAATGGCTAACCCTTATATTGCTATGGCGGTTCTTCTTGAAGTTGGACTTCATGGGGTTGAAAATAAAATTGAAGCCCCTGCTCCGATTGAAGAAAATATCTATGTCATGACAGCAGAAGAGCGCAAAGAAGCGGGTATTACAGACCTTCCTTCTACTCTACATAATGCAGTGAAAGCACTGACAGAAGATGAAGTTGTAAAAGCTGCACTTGGGAACCATATTTATACAAGTTTTGTAGAAGCAAAACGCATCGAATGGGCAAGCTATGCCACTTTTGTTTCCCAATGGGAAGTAGACAACTACCTTGATTTGTATTAATAAATTGGGAGCGAGGCTTAGAAAAAGTCTCGTTTTCTTGATGAATGAAAAACGACTAATCAGAATAATGCCACTTTTTTCTACAGTTTTGAGCAAATGGCGAAAAAACTGGTATAATGGAGCATATTTATTGAAAATTATGACATTTTCGGTATAATAAACAGAACAAAGGGAGGTGAAGCAGGTGTATCGTGTTATTGAAATGTATGGCAAAGATGAACCGTGGTGGTTTTTCGACGGCTGGGAAGCTAATATCGTATCAGTACAGCATTTTGATAACTATTATGCTGCTTTAAAATATTATAAACGCCAATGGCTGAAGTTGGCAGATTCTTTTCCTTTCTATAAAAGTCGAAGTGATTTGATGTCTATTTTTTGGGATGCAGGAGATTTGCGTTGGTGCGAGGAATGTGGCGACTCTGTTCAGCAGTATCATTCTCTGGCTCTGTTAGAAAATGATACTGTTATTCCTAAAGAAAAAATGCAGCCGGGCTACAATAAACAAAATAGTGAAGAAGAACATCGTGCCTGCTCTCTAACATTTAAATAATTTGCAAAATGGTGATTTTTTCACCATTTTTTATTTTCTTCTGCGAATAGTATAAAGTGAGGAGGAGATATGGTTCAAAATATTGCACAGGCTATTATTTGCCAAGCTAAGGAAGAACAGGCTCAGGATATTTACGTTGTTCCAAAAGAAAATATGTATGAGCTATACATGCGAATTGGCGATGAACGGCGTTTTATACAACAGTATGCATTTGAAGAGATGGCAGCAGTAATTAGTCATTTCAAGTTTACCGCTGGAATGAATGTCGGCGAAAAACGTAGAAGCCAGTTAGGATCTTGTGATTATCAATATGGTGACAAGCAAACGTCACTACGACTGTCAACAGTAGGGGATTATCGTGGATATGAAAGTCTGGTGATTCGTTTATTACATGATGAAGAGGCAGAGTTGAAGTTTTGGTTTGCTCAAATCCCAGAGTTAAAAGAACGCTTCAAACAGCGAGGGCTTTATCTTTTTTCGGGACCAGTAGGGAGTGGAAAAACAACTCTCATGCACCAACTCGCCCAAGAGCGTTTTGCTGGTCAGCAAATCATGTCCATTGAAGACCCTGTTGAAATCAAGCAGCCTAGCATGTTACAGTTGCAATTAAATGAAGCGATTGGTTTGACTTATGAAAATTTGATTAAACTTTCTCTACGGCACCGACCGGATTTGCTAATCATCGGAGAAATTCGAGATGGGGAGACAGCACGGGCTGTTGTCCGAGCTAGCTTGACAGGAGTGACTGTCTTTTCAACCATTCATGCTAAAAGCGTACGAGGTGTCTATGAACGGTTGTTGGAATTAGGAGTGACAGAAGCCGAGCTGAAAATTGTCTTGCAAGGGATTTGTTACCAACGTTTAATTGCAAAAGGAGGAATAGTGGATTTTGTCAGTGAAAAGTATCAAGAACACGAGCCAATCGACTGGAATAGGCAGATTGATCAGCTTCATGCAGCAGGACATATCAATCTTGAACAAGCAGAAGCGGAAAAAATTATCCACAGTTAAGCAGAAAAAGGTCGTAGAGTTACTGAATAATCTTTTTTCTAGTGGCTTTCATTTGGCAGAAATTATCGACTTTTTGAAGCGAAGTGCCTTGTTAGAAGAAGTCTATGTGGACAGGATGAAAGAGGGGTTGTCAACAGGAAAGCCTTTTTCGGACATCATGGCAAGCTTAGGTTTTTCAGATAATGTAGCAACACAACTTTCGCTGGCAGAATTACACGGAAATCTCTCACTCAGCCTGAGTAAGATTGAGGAATACTTGGAAAATGTCTCAAAAATTAAGAAAAAGTTGGTTGAAGTGGCGACTTATCCCTTTATTTTGTTTGTCTTTTTGATATTCATTATGCTGGGGTTACGTAATTATTTACTCCCGCAACTCGATCGTCAAAATGTAGCAACGCAGATTATCAGTAATTTGCCGCAACTTTTTCTGGGTTCATTAGGAGTAGTCTTTGTTTTGTTAGCGATAGGTTTTTATTGGTTCCAAAAAAACTCAAAAATAACAACATTTGGCTTGTTAGCTCGCCTTCCCTTTTTTGGCGCTTTTATTCAAACGTATTTGACAGCTTATTATGCGAGAGAATGGGGAAATATGATTGGTCAAGGTTTAGAACTTAGTCAGATTTTTCAGATGATGCAAGGACAACGCTCTGCTATATTTCAAGAAATTGGGAAAGATTTAGAAGTTGCACTGCAAAATGGTCAGGAATTTTCGAAAAGGGTTAAAACATACCCATTTTTTAAAAAGGAATTGGGCTTGATGATCGAATACGGCGAAGTGAAGTCTAGATTGGGGCGTGAATTAGAAGTTTATGCTCAAAAAACATGGGAGACATTTTTTAAACGTGTTCACCAAGCGATGAATGTCATCCAACCACTAGTGTTTGTCTTTGTGGCTTTAATGATTGTATTGTTGTATGCAGCCATGTTGCTGCCAATTTATCAAAATATGGAGGTTCAATTATGAAAAAATTAAAAAGTTTGAAGGTTAAAGGTTTTACTTTAGTAGAGATGTTAGTCGTGCTTCTTATCATCAGTGTTTTGATGCTCTTATTTGTACCGAATTTGACCAAGCAAAAAGAAGCGGTGACGGAAAAAGGAAATGCAGCGGTGGTAAAAGTTGTGGAAAGCCAAGCGGAGCTGTTTGAGGTCAATCACACTAATGAAAAAGCGACACTCTCAAAATTAGTCAACGAAGGTACGATTACAGACAAGCAAGCGGCATCTTATAAGGCTTACTATGCGAAACATACAAAAGAAGCTCGTTCCGTTGCAGATTAAGGGATTTACGCTTTTGGAAAGTTTGCTGACTTTATTTATAACGAGTTTCTTATTGCTTGCTGTGTCGGGCTCTGTTCGTTCTTCTTTTGAACAGGTGGAAGAGCAGATTTTCTTTCTGGAGTTTGAGCATTTTTATCGGGAAAGTCAGAAGTTGAGCAGTTCAGCTCAAAGTCAATTGGACATGAATTTTTCTCGCGAGAGGATTTCCAATGGTTACAACCGTTTGGCGGTTCCTCGTTCGATTCAAGCGCCAGAAGATTTGACGCTTCATTTTGATAAGGCAGGTGGTAATTCATCGCTCGGAAAGATTGTCTTTCAGACAAAAAAGCAGACAGTTATGTATCAATTATATCTAGGAAATGGAAAATTTAAGAAAACAATGCGTTAGAGGAACAATTTTATTAGAGGCGCTGCTGGCTTTGGCTGTTTTTGCGACAATTGTGACCCTGTTGTTGGGACAAATTCACCAGTCTCGAAAAGCAGAAAATGACTTGCTTAGAGAAGAAGAAGTTTTAAGGGTAGCTAAAATGGCTTTGCAGACAAAGCAAAGCCATTTGACAATGAACGGTATTGAAGTACGTGTTGAAACAAGTCAACAAGGTATTCAAATTTATCATGGGAAGGAGCTGATTCTCGGTGTTCAAGGCAAATAAAGTGAAAGCTTTTACCCTTTTAGAGGCTCTGATTGCCTTATTTGTACTCAGCGGAAGTGTGCTGCTTTTTCAGTCAATGACGCGTCTTCTGGCTTTTGAAGTTCAAGCCCGGCAACATAGTGAACAACGAGAATGGCTTTTGTTTGCTGATCAACTAGAAGCAGAGTTGGATCGTTCTTCATTTGAAAAGGTGGAGAATAATCGTTTATATATGAAACAGGACGGCAAGGTGATTGCATTTGGAAAGTCAAGTGGACGTGATTTTAGAAAAACCAATGCGAATGGGAAAGGTTACCAGCCGATGGTTTATGATGTGAAAAAAGCAGAAATCTCACAGAAAAATGAGCTGATTCATGTCAGACTGACGTTTAGGCGAGGATTAGAAAGGGAGTTTGTCTATCGTGTGGAAACAGAAAGTTAAAGCGGGCATTATGCTCTATGCCCTCTTTATAGCGGCAGTTTTTAGCTTGCTTTTGCAATTTTACCTTCATCGTCAAACTGCTAATCACAGGAATTTCACCCTAAACCGAGAACGAACACAGGCTTATGCAATGGCTCTTCTAGCCAACGAAAATTCTAAGCAAAGAGAATTTGATAAAGGGCATGTCCAAGACCAAAAGGGTGAGAAAGAGCTCATCCTGACAGTAACAATGAAGTCTGGTCGCCGTTATCAATTTTCCTTTCCGACTGAAAAAGTAAAGCAGACGGGTAAAGAATTGAATAAATGATGTGCGTGCAACAGAGTAAACTCGCAAAAAAAGCTAAATTTTGGTATGATAGGGAGCGGAGGATGCTATGAATTTTGAAAAAATTGAACAGGCCTATGCGCTCTTGTTAGAAAATGTCCAAGAAATCCAAAATGAGCTTTTAACGAGCTTTTATGATGCTTTGGTAGAGCAAAATGGCAGCTATCTGGACGGGAATATCGAACTAGATAGTGTTCGACAGAACAATGAAAAACTGAAAGCGTTGAAATTAAACAAAGAAGAATGGCGACGAGCATACCAATTTTTGCTGATGAAAGCGGCTCAAACAGAGCCTTTGCAAGCCAATCATCAATTCACTCCAGATTCTATTGGATTTATCTTAACCTTTCTCATTGATCAATTGAGTAAAAAAGAACACATTGATATTTTAGAAATTGGTAGTGGAATGGGGAATTTAGCTGAGACGATTCTCAATAATACACAAAAAAACGTGGATTATCTAGGGCTGGAATTGGACGATCTGTTAATTGATATATCAGCCAGTATCGCAGATGTGATGGATGCAAAAGTTAGTTTTGTGCAAGGTGATGCGGTGCGCCCGCAAGTATTGAAAGAAAGCGATGTGATTATCAGTGATTTACCAGTTGGCTTTTATCCTGATGATAACATTGCGGCGCGCTATGAAGTGGCTAGTACACAAGAGCATACCTATGCTCATCATCTGTTAATGGAGCAATCGCTCAAGTATCTCAAACCAGATGGCTATGCTATTTTCCTTGCCCCCAATGATTTATTGAGCAGCTCACAAAGTGATTTATTGAAGAAATGGCTACAAAAGCATGCCCAGATAGTTGCGATGATTGCATTGCCAGAAGCACTCTTTGGAAATGCCGCTTATGCCAAGACAATTTTTGTGCTGAAAAAGCAAGAAGAACAAGCTGTTCAACCGTTTGTTTATGCTTTGTCTGATTTGCAAGATCAGAACGATTTATTGGAATTTAGCGAAAAGTTTCAAAATTGGAGCAGAGAAAGTGAAATTTAAACAAGTTTTTGATATAATAAATGAAAACGCTTAAAAGAGGTAATTTATGTCAAAAACAATTTCAATCAATGCCGGAAGTTCTAGTTTAAAATGGCAATTATACGAAATGCCAGCTGAAAAGGTCATTGCCAAAGGACTGATTGAACGGATTGGTCTCAAAGACTCCATTTCAACAGTGAAATTTGGCAGTCGTGCAGAAAAGCAAATTTTGGATATTGATGACCATACGCAAGCTGTAAAAATTTTGTTAGATGACTTGATGCGCTTTGGTATTATCAAATCCTATGAAGAAATCACAGGTGTTGGACATCGTGTCGTTGCAGGTGGTGAATACTTTAAAGAATCTGCACTTGTTGATAGCGAAGAGGTGATTCAAAAAGTAGAAGAATTAGCACTTCTTGCACCACTTCATAACAAAGCAAATGCAGCAGGAATTCGTGCCTTTAAAGAATTGTTGCCGGATATTACAAGTGTTGTTGTATTTGACACATCTTTCCATACAACAATGCCAGAAAAAGCTTATCGTTATCCATTACCGACTAAATATTATACCGAAAATAAAGTGCGTAAATATGGAGCGCATGGTACAAGTCATCAGTATGTTGCCAAGGAAGCAGCAAAGGCGCTTGGAAAGCCACTTGAAGAGTTGAAGCTAATTACTTGCCATATTGGGAATGGTGCTTCCATTACAGCGGTTGATCAAGGAATTTCTGTAGATACTTCAATGGGCTTTACTCCGCTAGGTGGCGTGATGATGGGAACTCGCACAGGGGATATTGATCCGGCGATTATTCCTTATTTGATAGAGCATACAGAAGATTTTGATACACCAGAAGACATCAATTATATTTTAAACAAACAGTCTGGGCTTCTAGGAGTATCTGAAACATCAAGTGATATGCGCGACATTATTGCAGGAATGCATGAAGGCAATCATAATTGTAAACTGGCTTTTGACATTTTTGTTGATCGCATTCAAAAACATATCGGTCAATATTTTGCTGTTTTAAATGGTGCGGATGCGATTATTTTCACAGCTGGCATCGGAGAAAATTCTGATGAGGTGCGCGAAGCTGTTATTTCAGGTCTATCGTGGTTTGGTTGTGATATTTTACCGGAAAAAAATGTACGTGGAGCTGAAGGTATCATCTCAAGTGATGCTGCTAAAGTGAAGGTACTTGTCATTCCTACAGATGAAGAATTAGTTATTGCACGTGATGTTGAGCGCTTCAAAAACCAAAAATAAAACGTTTAATTTACAAGTCATAATATTTAAGAAGAGAAGCTGAGACAGACATTCATGAGCGCCACCCTAATGAATGTCTGTCTCACTCTCTTTCATTTTTGTTTGAAAAAAAGATTGTTGAAGTGATTACCTAATACTCCTGAAACATAAAATGTGGATAAAGATATCTGAATCAACCGTGCAGGTGGGAGAATGAGCTGTTTAAAAGTCTTTTGATTTCCTCTATACTTTCTTTTTGAACTATACCAATTTTCTTGTTGACAAATTCACAATAAAATTATATACTGATTTCGCTTGTTTTGGATAGCTATGATTAGACTATACCAATTTATAAAACGAAGGAGGAGATAGCAGACTTCTGAAAGTTGTTTGCTATAAATAATAGTATGTGTGGAATCGTTGGAGTTGTTGGAAATCGAAATGCAACAGATATTTTAATGCAAGGTCTAGAAAAATTAGAATATCGGGGTTATGATTCGGCTGGGATTTTTGTGACCAATGGGAAAACATCTAGTTTGGTGAAATCAGTTGGTCGCATAGCTGATCTTCGTGCAAAAATCGGGATTGATGTGGCTGGAACTGCTGGTATTGGGCATACACGCTGGGCAACACATGGAAAACCAAGCGAAAGCAATGCGCATCCACATACTTCTCAAACTGGACGCTTTGTTTTGGTGCATAATGGTGTGATTGAAAATTACCTTGACATCAAGAACACTTATCTCGCTGGACATGATTTAAAAGGTCAAACGGATACAGAAATTGCGGTTCACTTGATTGGAAAATTCGTTGAGGAAGAGGATTTATCAGTTCTTGAAGCATTCAAAAAGGCTCTTCATATTATCGAAGGCTCTTATGCTTTTGCTTTGATGGATGCAAAAGATGCAGATACAGTTTATGTTGCCAAAAATAAATCCCCTCTTTTGGTTGGCTTAGGAGAAGGCTACAATATGGTCTGCTCGGATGCTATGGCAATGATCCGTGAAACAAGTGAATTTATGGAAATTCACGACAAAGAATTGGTCATTGTGACAAAAGATGGTGTTCAAGTGCAAGATTATGATGGTAATCCTGTTGAGCGTGAAAGCTACACGGCAGAGCTTGATTTGTCTGACATTGGTAAAGGCACTTATCCTTACTATATGTTGAAGGAGATTGATGAGCAGCCAACTGTGATGCGCAAACTCATTCAAGCTTATACGGCTGAAAATGATAAAGTCTCAGTAGACCCAGCCATTATCCAAGCCGTTCAAGAAGCTGACCGCTTGTATATTTTGGCAGCTGGAACTTCTTATCATGCTGGTTTTGCGACCAAGCGCATGCTAGAAGAATTAACGGATACACCGGTCGAATTGGGAATTTCTTCTGAGTGGGGCTACAGATGGCCATTGCTTAGCAAGAAACCAATGTTTATCTTGATTAGCCAATCTGGCGAAACAGCCGACAGCCGTCAGGTTTTGGTCAAAGCCAATGCTATGGGAATTCCAAGCTTGACTGTAACCAATGTACCGGGTTCAACGTTGTCTCGTGAAGCGACTCACACGATGCTACTTCATGCAGGACCAGAGATTGCGGTTGCTTCTACAAAAGCCTACACAGCACAAATCGCGACTCTTGCATTCCTTGCGAAAGCAGTTGGAAATGCTAATGGCAATGAAAAAGCGAAAACGTTTGATTTAGTGCATGAATTATCCATTGTAGCGCAAGCAATTGAAGCTACACTATCTGAAAAAGACGGTATTGACGACAAAGTGCGTGATTTACTCGCTACAACACGCAATGCTTTCTATATCGGTCGTGGTCAAGATTATTATGTTGCTATGGAAGCTAGTCTAAAGCTAAAAGAAATTTCTTATATTCAGTGTGAAGGATTTGCAGCAGGAGAATTAAAACATGGAACTATTTCCTTGATTGAAGACGGTACGCCAGTATTAGCCTTGATTTCTTCTGACGAGCAATTGGCCAGCCATACTCGTGGAAATGTGTCAGAGGTTGTAGCGCGTGGTGCAAATGTCTTGACCATTGTGGAAGAAAACGTGGCAAAAGAAGGGGACGATATTGTTTTGATGTCTGTTCATCCATATTTATCACCAATTTCTATGGTTGTGCCTACGCAGTTGATTGCTTACTTCGCAACCCTACATCGTGGACTTGATGTGGATAAGCCACGGAACTTGGCTAAATCTGTAACAGTTGAATAATACCTATGAAGAATCATCAAGTGTTGGCTTGGTGATTTTTTTCCCATTGAGATAAAGTGGAAGTCTGATTTAAAAAATTATGTAAAACGTAAAATTTTAAACTAGAAAGACTAATATTAAAGTAAATCAGTCAGAAAAGAAAAACCAAAATTATGTAAATTTTTTCTAAAAATCTATTGACTTTTTTGTTGTTATAGTATATAATTACATTTGTAAACGGAAAGAAAGTCCGTTACACTCGCTCAAACAAGATGAAATTATTAGCTGTGTTCAGTTAAAGAGATTTCATCTCTATTTTGAGAGAGGATTAAAATTATGTAAAATATTAACTGTCCTTATAAGTATAAATCCAAAAGATAGAGTTACTCACTTTGTCTTATATTTTAAGCGGTTATAAAAATTATGTAAAATAATAAGTGAGGTACAGATATGAACAACAACTACAATAACTTTGATAACATGGATGATCTTTTCAATCAATTGATGGGAAGAATGGGCGGTTTTAATAGTGAAAATCGGCGTTATCTCATCAATGGACGTGAAGTAACACCAGAGGAATTTGCACAATACCGTGCAACGGGGAAACTTCCGAAACAGGCAATGGAGGCTCAAAATCCGCAAATGCAAACGCAAACAGGCAATCCAAAACAAGATGGCATTTTAGCAAAATTGGGTCGCAATTTGACAGAGGAAGCGCGTCAAGATATGCTAGATCCCGTCATTGGACGTAACAAGGAAATTCAAGAAACAGCAGAAATTCTGTCTCGTCGGACGAAAAACAATCCAGTTCTAGTCGGAGATGCTGGAGTTGGTAAGACTGCAGTTGTTGAAGGTTTGGCGCAGGCGATTGTTAATGGTGATGTTCCTGCTGCTATTAAGAATAAAGAAATTATTTCTGTAGATATTTCGGGATTAGAAGCAGGTACACAGTATCGTGGTAGCTTTGAAGAAAATATTCAAAATTTGGTTTCTGAAGTAAAAGAAGCGGGCAATGTTATTCTCTTCTTTGATGAGATTCATCAAATCCTCGGTGCTGGAAGAACAGGTGGAGATAGTGGCTCTAAAGGTTTGGCGGATATTTTGAAACCAGCCCTTTCTCGCGGGGATTTAACGGTAATTGGTGCGACGACGCAAGATGAATACCGCAACACCATTTTGAAAAATGCAGCTCTGGCTCGTCGTTTCAATGAAGTAAAGGTAAATGCTCCTTCTGCAGAAGATACTTATAAGATTTTACAAGGAATTCGTGACTTATACGAAAAACATCACAATGTTATCTTGCCAGATGAAGTGTTAAAAGCGGCTGTGGATTATTCGATTCAATACATTCCGCAACGCAGTTTGCCAGATAAAGCGATTGACCTAGTGGATGTGACAGCGGCTCACTTAGCAGCTCAACACCCCGTTACAGATGTGCATGCAGTGGAACGTGAAATTGCAGAGCAAAAGAAAAAGCAAGAAGCTGCGGTTGAAAAAGAAGACTTTGAAACTGCTTTGAATGCCAAGATGCGTATTGAAGAGCTAGAAAAGAAAATTGAAAATCATACAGAAGACATGAAAGTGACAGCAACTGTCAATGATGTGGCAGAGTCTGTAGAACGCATGACGGGTATTCCTGTTTCTCAAATGGGTAGCAGCGATATTGAGCGCTTGAAAGAGATGAATGCGCGCTTGAAGACAAAAGTCATTGGACAAAATGAAGCAGTTGAAGCGGTGGCGCGTGCTATTCGGAGAAATCGTGCAGGTTTTGATGAAGGCAATCGTCCAATTGGTAGCTTCCTTTTTGTCGGACCAACTGGGGTCGGAAAAACAGAGCTAGCAAAGCAATTAGCGCTTGATATGTTTGGTACAAAAGATGCGATTATTCGTTTGGATATGTCTGAATACTCTGACCGTACAGCCGTGTCGAAGCTGATTGGTACAACAGCTGGTTATGTGGGATATGATGACAATAGCAATACGTTGACAGAACGTGTTCGTCGCAATCCTTACTCAATCATTCTGCTAGATGAAATCGAAAAAGCAGACCCACAAGTCATCACGCTGTTGCTGCAAGTCTTAGATGATGGTCGTTTGACAGATGGACAAGGAAATACTGTCAACTTTAAGAATACAGTTATTATTGCTACTTCTAACGCAGGATTTGGCTATGAAAGCTTTACAGGTGACGAAGAAAAAGATATGAAAATTATGGATCGATTGAAACCATACTTCCGTCCAGAATTCTTGAATCGGTTCAATGCAGTTATTGAATTCTCACACCTTGGTAAAGAAGACTTGGCTGAAATTGTTGAATTGATGCTAGATGAAGTCAACCAAACGCTTGCTAAGAAAGACATCACTCTGACGGTAACGGATGCCGCAAAAGCTTACCTAGCAGAAGAAGGTTACGATGAAGTCATGGGTGTTCGTCCGCTTCGCCGTGTGATTGAACAACAAATCCGTGACAAAGTAACCGACTATCATCTGGATCATTTGGATGTAAAACATCTCTTAGCTGACCTTAAAGATGATGAATTAGTCATTGAGGAAGCAACAGATGATTTAGCTACAAAAGCATAATTCTCCAGAGAAGTGGGCAGTTTCCTATGATTGTAGAACAATCATGGAAGCTGTTCAGCTTCTTTTTTATTCACCCTATTTTTCACAGTCCAAGAGTGAACAGTTGCTTGTGTAATTCTTGGTCTTTTTGTTACCGCTTACATGGTTTATAATAGGCTTATAAAGAACAAATAAAATAGAAAAAGGAGAGTTAAAATGAACATCATTTTAAACATTTTGAACTGGTTCTCGCAAAATATTTTGCAGAATCCAGCCTTCTTTGTAGGTCTCTTGGTTCTCGTTGGCTATGCGTTATTGAAAAAGCCAGCGCATGATGTCTATGCCGGTTTCATCAAAGCAACAGTTGGTTATATGCTGCTGAACGTTGGGGCTGGAGGTTTGGTAACAACTTTCCGTCCGATTTTGGCGGCTTTGAACTTTAAGTTTAAGATTGGTGCCGCGGTTATTGACCCATACTTTGGACTAACAGCGGCAAATACAAAGATTGCAGAAGAATTTCCAAACTTTGTCGGAGCAGCAACAACAGCACTTTTGATTGGTTTTGGTGTCAATATCCTGCTCGTTGCTCTTCGGAAAATTACGAAAGTACGGACGCTGTTCATTACAGGTCATATCATGGTTCAACAAGCAGCGACCGTTTCATTGATGGTTCTTCTCCTTGTTCCTCAATTGCGTAATAGCTGGGGCGTACTGGCAATCGGTGTCATCTGTGGACTTTACTGGGCAGTCAGCTCTAATATGACAGTAGAAGCAACACAACGTTTAACTGGTGGCGGTGGTTTTGCGATTGGTCACCAACAACAGTTTGCGATTTGGTTTGTGGATAAAGTTGCAAGCAAATTTGGCAAGAAAGAAGAAAATCTTGACAATTTGAAGTTGCCAAAATTCTTGTCTATTTTCCATGATACAGTGGTTGCTTCGGCGACATTGATGTTGGTTTTCTTTGGAGCCATTCTCTTAATCTTGGGTCCAGATATCATGTCAAATGCAAAAGTTATCACATCAGGTACAGTTTACAATTCTGCTAAGCAAGACTTTTACATGTATATCATTCAAACAGCCTTCACTTTCTCCGTTTATCTCTTTGTCTTGATGCAAGGTGTACGGATGTTCGTAGCAGAATTGACCAATGCCTTCCAAGGTATCTCTAACAAATTGCTTCCTGGTTCATTCCCAGCTGTGGACGTTGCAGCTTCTTACGGTTTTGGTTCACCAAATGCGGTGCTTTCAGGATTTGCTTTCGGTTTGATTGGACAATTGATTACCATTATGCTCTTAATTGTCTTTAAGAATCCAATTCTGATTATCACCGGTTTCGTTCCAGTATTCTTTGACAATGCAGCGATTGCAGTTTATGCGGATAAACGTGGTGGCTGGAAAGCAGCGGTTATCCTGTCCTTTATCTCAGGGGTGCTACAAGTAGCGCTTGGTGCTCTCTGTGTGGCGCTTCTCGGTCTTGCTTCTTACGGCGGTTACCATGGAAATATTGACTTTGAATTCCCATGGCTTGGATTTGGCTATCTTTTCAAATATCTTGGCATTGTAGGTTACATTCTTGTTTGTGTATTCTTGCTGATTATTCCACAACTACAATTTGCCAAAGCAAAAGACAAGGAAGCCTACTATCGTGGTGATGTTCAAGCAGAAGAATAAAAATAGATTTAAATATTGGAGGAAAATAATATGGTTAAGGTATTAACAGCGTGCGGAAATGGCATGGGCTCATCTATGGTGATTAAGATGAAAGTAGAAAATGCTCTGCGAAAATTAGGACAAACAGATTTTACCGTCAATTCTTGCAGTGTTGGAGAAGCAAAAAGCCTTGCTTCTGGTTATGATATTGTCATTGCTTCTCTTCATTTGATTCATGAATTGGATGGACGGACAAATGGTAAATTGATTGGTCTGGATAATCTGATGGATGACAAAGAAATCACTGAAAAACTATCACAAGTACTGGAATGATGCGGCTAGAGGTTTGTCTCAGCCTCGTCGCTTAAGAAATTGATATAGAGGCTGAGCAAAAAGTATTTTATTCTCTATCTCATTTAGTATTAAACGAATGACGCAGTAGGTGATTGGACTCTTCATTCACTTTTCAAGCTCGGAAGAGCACCTTTGAAGAAAACGAAGTTTTCTTCATCTACAATCTTAAACAGCTTGATAACTGTTTAAGCACCTTTGCGGGGGTGGGACTACGAACTTAAAATTTTCAAGATAAGTTCTGTCCCACTCCCATTCGCTTAAAAGGATGTGTGAAGTTAAAAACGTGGAAAAGCTTGGAATTCGTTGTGCTCGTCAAATAGTACAGAATTTCATGCGCACCACCTGTTTTGAGCTTCCATTTCCAACGAAAGGAAGAAGCAATGAATTTAAAGCAAGCATTGATTGAAAACAAATCCATTCGGTTGGGTCTTTCTGCTTCGACTTGGCAAGAAGCAATCAAACTTTCTGTTGACCCATTGATTGAAAGTGGGGCCGTCAAACCTGAATATTATGAGGCCATTATCGAATCCACAGAAGGCTATGGGCCTTATTATATTTTGATGCCAGGTATGGCGATGCCGCATGCTCGTCCAGAAGCTGGTGTACAAAGAGATGCCTTTTCTTTGGTGACTTTGAAAGAACCTGTAACCTTCTCAGACGGAAAAGATGTGAGTGTCTTGTTAGCTCTTGCGGCAACGAGTTCAAAAATTCATACGAGTGTTGCCATTCCGCAGATTATCGCCCTGTTTGAATTGGAAAATTCTATTGACCGCCTATTAGCATGTCAAACAGAAGCAGAAGTTCTAGCTTTGATTGATGAGTCAAAAAATAGTCCTTATTTAGAAGGATTGGATTTAGATAGTTAGTAAATGATTGTGTTTCAATCCATTAGAAAAGAATAGAAAGAGAGAAAATTATGTCAAAACGTCTTCCAAATTTACAAGTTGCACTGGATCATTCCGATTTGCAAGGAGCTATTAAAGCAGCTGTCTCGGTAGGTCATGAAGTAGATGTTATTGAAGCAGGAACAGTTTGCCTCTTGCAAGTCGGCAGTGAGTTGGTAGAAGTGCTGCGTAGTTTATTTCCTGATAAAATCATCGTTGCCGATACGAAATGTGCTGACGCTGGTGGTACGGTTGCCAAAAATAATGCCGTTCGCGGAGCAGACTGGATGACTTGCATTTGCTGTGCAACAATTCCAACTATGAAAGCCGCTCTAAAAGCGATTCAAGAAGAACGTGGCGAGCGCGGTGAGATTCAAATTGAACTTTACGGCGATTGGACTTATGAGCAAGCTCAGACTTGGCTTGATGCTGGCATTTCACAAGCTATTTATCACCAATCACGCGATGCTCTTCTTGCTGGCGAAACTTGGGGTGAAAAAGATCTCAATAAAGTTAAGAAATTGATTGAAATGGGCTTTCGTGTGTCTGTGACAGGTGGTTTGAATGTGGATACACTCAAACTCTTTGAAGGAGTGGATGTCTTTACCTTTATTGCTGGACGCGGAATAACAGAAGCTGAAAATCCAGCAGCAGCTGCGCGTGCTTTCAAAGACGAAATCAAGCGAATCTGGGGGTAAACTATGACACGTCCGATTGGAATTTATGAAAAGGCAACGCCTAAGCATTTTTCTTGGCGGGAACGGTTAGAATTTGCCAAGGAAATGGGATTTGATTTTGTGGAAATGTCGGTTGATGAAAGTGACGCTCGGCTGGCGCGTCTCGCTTGGTCTAAAAAAGAACGTCTAGAAATTGTCAAAGCTATCTATGATACAGGTGTGCGGATTCCAAGTATTTGCTTTAGTGGACATCGGCGTTATCCATTAGGCTCAAACAATCCTGAGTTAGAAGCAAAATCGCTTGAAACGATGAAACAATGTATCAAGTTAGCACAGGATTTAGGTGTGCGGGTCATTCAATTAGCAGGTTATGATGTTTATTACGAAGAGAAATCACCTGAAACGCGTGCTCGTTTCTTAAAAAATCTGCGTCTAGCATGTGATTGGGCTGAACAGGCACAAGTTATGTTGGCGATTGAAATCATGGATGACCCATTTATCAACAGCATTGAAAAATATCTGGCTGTGGCGAAAGAAATCAATTCGCCTTATCTCTTTGTCTATCCAGATACAGGTAATGTTTCTGCTTGGCATAATGACCTCTGGAGTGAATTTTACCTTGGTCATCAGGCAATTGCTGCGCTGCACTTAAAAGATACCTATGCCGTGACGGAGCATTCTAAAGGGCAATTTCGAGATGTACCTTTTGGGGAAGGCTGTGTCAATTGGGAAGAAATGTTTGCTGTTTTGAAGAAAACCAATTACCAAGGTCCGTTCTTGATTGAAATGTGGTCTGAGAATTGCGAAACGGTGGAAGAAACCAAAGCTGCTATCAAAGAAGCGCAAGATTTCCTTTATCCACTCATTGAGAAAGCGGGGTTATGTGAATGTTAGTACCAGAATTACGAGAACGTGTTTATAAAGCCAATATGGAGCTTCCAGAGCATGGTTTGGTGAAATTTACCTGGGGAAATGTTTCGGCAATTGATCGTGAGAAGGGCTTGATTGCCATTAAACCTTCTGGTGTAGCGTATGAAAAATTATCTCCAGAAAATATGGTTGTGACTGATTTGGACGGTAATATTGTCGAAGGAGACCTGAATCCGTCGTCAGATTTGCCGACGCATGTGGAACTGTACAAAGCATTTCCAGAAGTGGGTGGCATTGTTCATACGCACTCGACAGAAGGAGTGGCTTGGGCGCAAGCAGGGCGTGATATTCCATGCTATGGCACCACGCACGCTGATACTTTCTACGGTCCAATTCCATGCGCTCGTGCCTTGACACCAGAGGAAATCAATGGCGAGTACGAAAAAGAAACTGGGAAAGTCATTATCGAAGAATTTGCCAAACGTGGCTTAGATCCGCTCGCAGTAGCAGCTGTAACCGTCCGCAATCACGGACCATTTGCTTGGGGCAAGGACGAAAAAGCGGCCGTCTATAATGCAGTTGTCCTTGAAGAAGCCGCTCGTATGGCACGCTACACAGAAGCTATCAATCCAGAAGTGACGGAAGTGCCGCAAGATCTCAAAGATAAGCATTACCTGCGAAAACATGGAAAGAATGCTTACTACGGACAGAAAAAATAATTATGAAAAATCAAGGAGAAGGACGACTACCATGATTGAGAGCAGTCATGATGCCGGTTCCTCGCCTTGCTTTTCTCATTTTGCTATGAAAAAGCGCTAAAAATGACCAAAATAACGAATAAATTCTTTCGATTTCATGTGAATGATGTGTGAAAAGATGTTATAATGGTTTGCAATCCCTTTCAAGGAGTAAATGATGATATTATTGGATCAAACAAGTTGTGACTTACTAAAATACCTCATTCAGTTGGAAGAGCCAGAAACGATTATGACCATTTCACGGGCAACCAATCAATCGCGGAGGAAAATCTATTATCATTTAGAAAAAATCAATGATGCTTTAGCGGATGTCGGCGAAGTCATTAGTAGCCGTCCGAGAGTAGGGATTGTCTTAACCGCACACCAAAAAGAACTCTGTCAAGAGTTATTGGAAGGCGTTGATTTTTATAGCTATGTCATGAGCATGACCGAGCGTATGCAGCTGACTGTGCTTTATATCTGTATTGCTAAGGAGCGTGTGACTATTGAAAAGCTAATGGAATTGACAGAAGTATCCCGCAATACGGTTCTCAATGATTTGAATGAAATCCGCAATCAGTTGGCTTCGGAGCAGTATCAAGTCAATCTCACTTCCACAAAAGCACAAGGATATTTTTTGAAGTGCCACCCGCTCAATAAGATTCAGTACGTTCATTCTCTTTTGTATGACATTTTTGCAGAGGGAAATCATAGTTTTGTGATGATTTTGACAGAAAAGATAAAAGAATTTATCGGAGAAGATTTACTTTTGTCCGATGAATTGCAAGATTTTCTCAATCAAAGAGTGCAAGATGTGGAGCAGGATTTAGGCAAGAAAATCAATCGCCATGAAATCAAATTCATGCTGCAAGTTTTGCCCTATCTGCTGTTGAGCTGTCGCAATATGGCTTTAAATGAGGAAGAGCAGGAAGACTTGAAGCGTGAGTTTACCTTGATTCGCAAGCGGATAGAATACCAAGCAGCCAAGAATTTGAATAGTAATTTAGGGGCAACATTTGGCTTGCAATTAAATGATATTGAAATTTCTCTCTTAGCCGTTCTTTTGCTTTCTTACCGGAAAGATCGGGATATTCATGCAACCAGTCAAGATTTTGTCCAATTAAAAGAAGCGATTGATGAGTTTATTTGGCGGTTTGAAGTCAGTTCGCATTTTGAAATTGAAAATAAAGAAGATTTGTTGCGAAATTTATTGACGCACTGCAAGGCTTTGCTGTTTCGTAAAACCTACGGCATTCTGTCTAAAAATCCATTGACACGACAGATCAAGGAAAAATATGCAGATTTGTTTGCAGTCACCAAGTCTTGCTCTGTGATTTTGGAGGAAGCATGGCTTATTTCACTAACTGATGATGAAGTTGCTTATCTTGCTCTTCATATGGGTGGATTCTTAAAACATAATCGTGCTGAAAAACAAGATGCCAAACGGATTTATTTAGTCTGTGATGAAGGAGTAGCTGTGCAGAAATTGCTACTCAAACAGTGCTTGTATCATCTACCAAATGAAAATTTAAGTGCTGTTTTTACGACAGAACAATTCAAAAGCGTCGAAGACATTTTAGATGTGGATTTATTAATTACGACAAATGACGGATTGGAAACCACTCTGCCAACGATACAGGTTCAGCCCATTTTGGACTACGAGGACGTATTGAATATTACTTCTTTTGTCAAAGATCAAACTCTTTCTACTAAAGGCGTGCGATTTAGTCAAGATTTAGAACGACTTTTGTCACAATACCTCAAGGATTCAACGCGTACACAAGAGCTGAAAAATAAAATTCAAAAACTTGTCAACGAAGAATTATTATCAACTTCAACGGAAGAATGAAAGAATAAGATGACTGGCTAGGGATAAAATTCCCGGCTTTTTTAGTTGTGAAAAATAGTCCAATCTTGAACACAGACATGTGCTTTATTTGGTCTTTTTTAATCTATTGAAGGGAGTTATACTAAGAATGTAGAATAAAATATCTTGAGGAGGATAAGCAATGCCAAATGTAAAAGAAATCACAAGAGAATCTTGGATTTTATCCACTTTCCCAGAATGGGGAACATGGCTCAATGAAGAAATTGAAGAAGAAGTTGTGCCAGAAGGTAACTTTGCTATGTGGTGGTTAGGGAATTGTGGTGTTTGGATTAAGACACCAGGTGGTGCTAATGTGGTCATGGATCTCTGGTCCAACCGCGGAAAATCAACCAAAAAGGTCAAAGACATGGTGCGTGGTCACCAAATGGCCAATATGGCTGGTGTCCGCAAATTGCAACCAAATCTCCGTGTGCAACCAATGGTGATTGACCCATTTGCGATTAACGAACTAGACTATTACCTTGTTTCTCATTTCCACAGCGACCATATTGACATCAATACTGCTGCAGCTATCGTCAACAATCCAAAATTAAATCATGTGAAGTTTGTCGGCCCCTACGAATGTAGCGAAATTTGGAAAAAATGGGGTGTCCCAGAAGAACGTATCATCGTGATTAAACCCGGCGAAAGTTTTGAGTTTAAAGATATTAAAGTATCGGCTGTGGAATCCTTTGACCGAACTTGCTTGGTCACACTTCCAGTTGATGGTGCGGATGCTCAAGACGGTGAGCTGAAAGGGCTTGCTGTAACTGACGAAGAAATGGCGCGTAAGGCAGTTAACTACGTCTTTGAAACACCGGGCGGTACGATTTATCATGGCGCAGATTCTCACTTCTCAAACTATTTTGCCAAACATGGAAAAGATTTCAATATTGATGTAGCGATTAACAACTACGGTGACAACCCAATCGGTATTCAAGACAAGATGACTTCGATTGATTTGCTTCGTATGGCTGAAAATCTGCGTGCCAAAGTCATTATTCCAGTTCACTACGACATCTGGTCTAATTTCATGGCTTCAACAGATGAGATTCTTGCCCTCTGGAAAATGCGCAAAGAGCGCTTGCAATACCAATTCCATCCATTCATTTGGGAAGTCGGCGGTAAATACACTTATCCGCAAGACAAAGACAGAATTGAATACCACCATCCACGTGGTTTTGATGATTGCTTCGAGCACGATTCAAATATTCAATTTAAGGCTTTACTATAAAAAATTAAGTGGGAATTATCCGTATACATTGCGATATGCGGATAATTTTCATATAATGATAGTGTAGAATAATTGCTACTGAAAGGGTAGTATTATAAAAGGAGAATTCAATGTCAAATTTATCTGTCAATGCCATTCGTTTCTTAGGAATTGATGCCATTGAAAAATCAAAATCTGGGCATCCAGGTGTTGTCATGGGCGCAGCACCGATGGCTTATGACTTGTTTACCAAGCAAATGCGTGTGAATCCAGAAGTACCAAATTGGGTCAATCGTGACCGTTTTATCTTGTCAGCAGGTCATGGGTCTATGTTGCTCTATGCACTTCTTCACTTGTCTGGTTTTCAAGATGTCACTATGGACGAAATCAAGAACTTCCGTCAATGGGGTTCTAAAACGCCTGGTCATCCAGAATTTGGACATACAGCTGGCGTAGATGCGACAACTGGACCCCTCGGTCAAGGAATTTCGATGGCAACTGGTTTTGCGCAAGCAGAACGTTTCCTAGCTGCTAAGTACAACCGTGAAGGCTATAATATCTTTGACCACTATACCTATGTCATCTGTGGTGACGGGGACTTAATGGAAGGTGTGTCTGCTGAAGCAGCTTCTTATGCTGGACTGCAAAAGCTAGATAAGCTCATCGTTCTCTATGATTCAAACGACATCAATTTGGACGGAGAAACGAAAGATTCCTTTACAGAAAGTGTTCGTGACCGTTACAATGCTTACGGTTGGCACACAGCTTTGGTTAAAGACGGAACAGACTTAGAAGCAATCAATGCGGCGATTGAAGCTGCAAAAGTTTCTGGCAAACCGTCATTGATTGAAGTCAAAACGGTGATTGGTTATGGCTCGCCAAATAAACAAGGGACAAATGCTGTTCATGGAGCGCCTCTTGGTGCAGAAGAGGCAGCGGCTACTCGCAAAGCTCTTGCTTGGGATTACGCACCATTTGAAATTCCAGAAGAAGTCTACGAAGATTATCGAGTTAATGTTGCAGAACGCGGCAAAGCTGCCTATGATGCTTGGGAAAAACTCGTTGAAGAATACAAACAAGCCTATCCTGACTTAGCTGATGAAGTTGCTGCCATTATTGCTGGACAAGATCCAGTTGAGATCAAGCCAGAAGATTTCCCAGTAGTAGAAACAGGTTTCTCACAAGCTACTCGTAATTCTAGCCAAGATGCTTTAAATGCCGCAGCAAAAGTACTTCCAACATTCCTCGGTGGCTCTGCTGACCTCGCTCATTCTAATATGACTTATATCAAAGAAGACGGTTTGCAAGACGATACCCACCGCCTTAACCGCAATATTCAATTCGGTGTGCGTGAATTTGCTATGGGAACTATTTTGAATGGTATGGCACTTCACGGGGGACTTCGTGTTTATGGTGGTACATTCTTTGTCTTTTCAGACTATGTTAAAGCGGCTGTTCGCTTGTCAGCTCTTCAAGGCTTACCTGTGACTTATGTCTTTACGCATGACTCAATCGCAGTTGGTGAGGATGGTCCAACTCATGAGCCGATTGAGCACTTAGCAGGTCTTCGTGCCATTCCAAACCTCAATGTCTTGCGCCCAGCAGATGCACGTGAAACACAGGCTGCTTGGTACTTGGCACTCAAGAGTCAATCAACTCCAACAGCTTTGGTTCTCACACGTCAAAACTTGACTGTTGAAGCTGGAACTGACTTTGACAAGGTAGCAAGAGGAGCCTATGTCGTGTATGAGACAGCAGGTGGCTTTGATACAATTCTTCTGGCATCTGGTTCTGAAGTCAACTTAGCTGTTGCAGCTGCTAAAGAGTTGGAAGCACAAGGAGAAAAGGTTCGCGTTGTCAGCGTACCGTCAACAGACATCTTTGATGTACAAGATGCTGCTTACAAAGAAGAAATTTTACCAAATGCAGTTCGTCGCCGTGTTGCAATCGAAATGGCTGCAACCCAGTCTTGGTACAAATATGTCGGACTTGACGGAGCTGTTATCGGTATTGACAAATTCGGTGCTTCTGCCCCAGCTGCTAAGGTAATGGAAGAATATGGCTTCACCGTTGCTCATGTCGTAGAAGTTGTGAAAAATTTGAAATAGTAACTATCAAGAAAAAAACCGAGGCTTGCTTCGGTTTTTCTAACTAGAAGTGCTATAATGAAAATAGAAAACTCTATCTCGGAGGTGTGAAAATGACAAAGGAAAGTATGATTTATCAGCTGTTAGATGAATTGAAAATTTCTTATGATCGTCTGGATCATGAACCAATTTCTTCCGTTATTGAGGCGGTTGAAAAGGGAATTGTCCTACCGGGGCAACAGGTCAAAAATCTCTTTTTGAAAAATAAAAAGGGGCGTCAATTTTATTTGGTCATTTTGCGGGACGAAAAAACGGCAGATATCAAGCATTTGGCAGAAATCCTTGATGAAAAACGATTATCATTTGCCAATGATAAGGAGCTGGAGGAGCTTTTACAGGTAGAGCCAGGTGCGGTTACACCTTTTGGGTTGCTTTTTGATAAGGAAAAGAAAGTCCAGCTGATTGTGGACGAGGAGGTTGATCCGAACTTGACCGTGGGTTTTCATCCTTTTGTCAATACAACAACGCTCAATATCGCTTATGCGGACTTTTTACGCTTTTTGGAAAAAGCAGAGCATACTGTCAAAAGAATTTGCTGCTAGTCAGGCTTAAGGAGGAATCCTTTTAGAAATTTCAGCCCCTCCTTGTAAATTCTCTAGGAATCTGCTATAGTAGATAATATATGAAATCTAAAGGAGACTAAAATGGGTAACGGTTTTTCAATTTTAATCATGTTGGTTGTGATGATGGGCTTAATGTTCTTCATGCAACGTTCTCAAAAGAAACAAGCAGACAAACGGATGGAAAGCTTGAACAAACTACAAAAAGGATATGAAGTTATCACAATTGGTGGCTTGTATGGTACGGTTGATGAAGTTGATACTGAAAAGAAAACAGTTGTCCTTGATGTAGACGGTGTTTACTTGACATTTGAATTAACAGCTATCAAGACCGTATTGCCTCTCACAGAGGGAATCACAGCAGTTGCTGGTGCAGACGGAAGTGTTGATATGTCAGAAGATACAGCTATTGAAGAAGAATAGTAGTGTTTTAAGCTAGAAAAAGGGATTGGAGTTTCTCCAATTCTTTTTATTTTTGTTTGAAAGGTTTCTTTTACAACTTATAAGAATAATTCTTTTTCTACTTTGATGTCGCCAATTAGCTATTTTTGACGCCAAAGCTAACCAAGTAACAAATATTCCTTTAGCAGAATAGGAATTTAAAAAAGATCAAGCATTTAATTTTTATCGTAAAATAATGTGAAAAAGAAGTTGGAGCCAAAAATTTCTATGTTTCGGCTTCTTTTTTATCTGAAATTTAGCATAAATCCCATTTTTAGAGGATTTATGATATAATGAAATGTAAAACTTTATTAGGAAAACAAGCAGATGTTTAGTTTTAAGAAAAAAGAAAAAATTGAAGTTCCGTTACAAATACCAAAACATATCGGTATTATTATGGACGGGAATGGTCGTTGGGCTAAAAAGAGAATGCAGCCGCGCGTTTTCGGGCATAAGTCTGGAATGGAAACTTTGCAAAATGTTACCATTGCAGCTAAAGAGTTGGGTGTCCAAGTATTGACAGTCTACGCGTTCTCCACAGAAAATTGGTCGCGCCCTGAAAAAGAAGTCAGCTTTATCATGAACTTGCCGGTTGAATTTTACGACCGTTATGTGCCTGAGTTGCATAGAAATAACGTAAAAATTCAAATGATTGGAGATACAGAGCGGCTACCTAAGGCAACTTATGAGGCGCTTTACAAAGCAGAAGAATTAACGCGGCTCAACACAGGCTTGATTCTGAATTTTGCCTTGAATTATGGTGGCCGTGCTGAGATTGTTCAGGCGGTTAAAATGATTGCTCAAGATGTGTTAGATGCCAAGTTCAGTCCGGGTGAGATTGATGAAGAGATGATTGCCAATTATCTACAAACCAGCAATCTACCTCGATTATTGCGCGATCCGGATTTGGTCATTCGAACGAGCGGAGAATTGCGTTTGAGTAATTTTTTGCCTTGGCAAAGTGCATATAGTGAGCTGTATTTTACAGATATTTTATGGCCGGATTTTGATGAGAAAGCTTTGAAAGCAGCTATTGAAGAATATAGTAAACGAAATCGTCGCTTTGGTGGTGTGTAGGAGAATTTATGGATAAGGATTTACAAAGACGTGTTATTTTTGGCGGAGTGGCACTTGCTATCTTCATTCCAGTTTTGATGATAGGAGGGGCGCTTCTGCAAATTGGAATGGGGCTTCTAGCCATGCTGGGTGTTCATGAATTGCTGCAAATGAAAGGGCTGAGAAGTACCACGCTAGAAGGTGTCTTAGCCATGTTGGCAGGTTTTGTGTTGACGATTCCACTCGAAAACTATTTGAAATTTTTGCCGATAGACGGAAATGTTGTGGCCTATAGTTTAGTTGTTTTTCTTCTATTAGGCTCAACTGTTCTAGGGAAAAATTACAGTTTTGAAGATGCGGCTTATCCAATCGCTGCGAGTTTTTACGTGGGGATTGGCTTCAATGCTTTGCTAGATGCACGAGTGGCTGGTTTTGACAAAGTGCTCTTAGCCTTGTTTATTGTCTGGGCAACGGATAGCGGAGCTTACTTGGTCGGGCGGAGATATGGCGTACGTCGCTTGGCTCCTCATGTTTCTCCAAATAAAACTATTGAGGGCAGTCTAGGGGGCATTGCTTCAGCAGTCCTTGTAACATTTGTTTTCATGTTGTTTGATAGAAACGTTGCCGCACCTCATCATATGTTTGTCATGCTTCTTTTCACAGTATTCTTTAGTATTGCAGGACAGTTTGGGGACTTGGTAGAAAGTGCGATTAAGCGCCATTTTGGAGTCAAAGATTCTGGTAAATTTATACCCGGACATGGTGGTGTGTTAGATCGTTTTGACAGCATGCTGTTTGTCTTTCCCTTGATGCATTTCTTTGGATTGTTCTAATGAGAAGGATAAAATGAAGTGAGACAGACTAACGTGATTGTTTTATAGTCACTCACCGAAAAATGAAATCTGAGAAGATGACGTAAAGAATCAATATTTCGCAAGAAATTGATTTTGTCATTTCACTTTATGCAGTTGACTAGGGGTTGGTCGTCATACCTTGCGTAGCAAGGGATTAGAACTGCCACTCAGCAGTGATTGATTGGCACTAAAGTACCTAATCAATTGTGCATGGGAACTCTAAATTGACTAAAGTTAACAGAGTTTCTCACCACTGCGTTTTGTAGTAAAAATAATATATTGTAAGAGTCTGGGGAACGTTCATCCCAGCCTCTTTGTGAATGAACTTTATAAGGAAATCTTAAGCCGAGTGAAGTATTCTTGATTTGCTGTGTGCAATTCAGTAAGATGATCGTGTCAGAAAGTAGAAAGGTTGGTGTAATGCAGTCAGGTATTATAGGAATTATCACCTTTATCATTGTTTTTGGAATTATTGTGGTCGTTCATGAGTTTGGACATTTCTATTTTGCGAAAAAATCGGGTATTTTGGTGCGGGAGTTTGCTATCGGAATGGGCCCGAAAATTTTTGCTCATATCGGAAAAGACGGTACGGCGTATACCATTCGAATGTTACCGCTGGGTGGCTATGTTCGTATGGCTGGTTGGGGCGAAGATTCGACCGAGATTAAAACAGGAACACCTGCTAGTTTGACTTTAAATGAAGCAGGTAAGGTCGTCCGAATCAATCTTTCGGGCAAGAAAATTGATCAAACCGCTCTGCCGATGAATGTGACAGGCTTTGATTTAGAAGACAAGCTGGAAATCACTGGTTTGGTACTAGATGAACAAAAGACCTATGCAGTTGACCATGATGCAACAATTGTAGAAGAAGACGGTACAGAGGTTCGGATTGCTCCGCTTGATGTGCAGTATCAAAATGCTAGTTTAGGCGGGCGCCTCATTACCAACTTTGCAGGACCAATGAATAATTTCATTTTAGGGATTGTAGCTTTTCTGCTGTTGATTTTTATGCAGGGTGGCGTTGCCAATCCCAATACAAATCACATTCGCGTTTTACAGGGCGGTGCCTTGGCTCAGGCCAGTGTAAAAAATAATGACCAGATTTTAAAAGTTGGTCAAGCTGAAATTAAGAATTGGTCGGATTTGACCCAGGCTGTTCAGTCTGAAACAAAAAATAGTAAAGGGCAATCAGAACTAAATGTGACGGTTAAAAGTGGAACTAAAGTTCAAGAGCTGACAGTTAAGCCTAAAAAAGAGCAAGGCAGATATTTATTAGGAGTGATGCCGGGCTTGAAATCAGATTTTCTGTCTATGATTGCGGGCGGATTTAGCATGGCTTGGAACGCTAGTTTCCGCATCTTTGGCGCTTTAAAAAATTTAATTTTCCACCCAGACATCAATAAACTAGGCGGACCTGTGGCGATTTACAAAGCTAGTAGTGACGCTGCTAAAGGCGGAATTGAAAGTGTTATCGCTCTCTTAGCTATGCTTTCTCTGAATATTGGTATTTTTAATCTCATTCCTATCCCAGCGCTTGACGGTGGAAAGATTGTGCTAAATCTTCTTGAAGCCATTCGTCGCAAGCCATTAAAGCAGGAAACAGAAACCTATGTTACTTTAGCAGGTGTCGCCATTATGGTGGTGTTGCTGATTGCGGTGACCTGGAATGATATTATGAGAACCTTCTTTTAAAAGGTGAATTCTAAATAATAAATAAAAGGAAGAATTTATGAAACAAAGTAAAATGTTAATCCCAACACTACGTGAAATGCCTAGTGATGCACAAGTCATCAGTCATGCACTTATGCTGCGTGCGGGCTATGTCCGCCAAATTTCAGCAGGTGTTTACTCTTACTTACCATTGGCTAATCGCGTGATCGAAAAAGCAAAGAAAATCATGCGAGAAGAATTTGAAAAAATCGGTGCGGTCGAAATGTTAGCTCCAGCCCTCCTTAGTGCCGACCTTTGGCGTGAATCAGGTCGTTACGATACCTATGGTGAAGATCTCTATAAGCTAAAAAATCGCGAAGGTTCAGATTTTATCTTGGGGCCAACTCATGAAGAAACATTCACCGCAATTGTACGGGATTCTGTAAAATCTTATAAGCAATTACCGCTTAATCTTTATCAGATTCAAGCTAAATACCGTGATGAAAAGCGTCCTCGCAATGGCTTATTGCGGACACGTGAGTTTATCATGAAAGACGGTTATAGCTTCCATGCCAATTATGATAGCCTAGATGTGACTTACGATGAGTATAAGACTGCCTACGAGAATATTTTTACCCGAAGTGAGGTTGATTTCAAAGGGATTATCGGTGACGGTGGTGCTATGGGTGGAAAGGATAGCCAAGAATTTATGGCCATTACACCTGACCGTACCGACCTTACGCGCTGGGTTGTTCTAGATAAGTCAGTCACTAGTTTTGATGAAATTCCGACAGATGTACAAGAAGCGATAAAAGAAGAATTGACGAGCTGGTTGGTGTCTGGTGAAGATACTGTTGTTTATTCGAGTGAGTCAGGATATGCTGCAAACCTTGAAATGGCAACAGATGAATACAAACCAAGCAATCGTGTTGTGGCAGAAGAGGAATTGATTCGTGTAGAAACCCCAGATTGCAAGTCAATTGATGAAGTCGCTGCTTTTCTTCATGTTGATGAAAGTCAAACAATCAAAACCTTAGTTTACATTGCTGACGAAAAGCCTATCGTGGCTTTGCTTGTCGGAAATGATCAACTGAATGAAGTGAAGTTGAAAAATTATCTAGGTGCTGATTTCTTTGAACCGGCAAGCGAAGAAGAAGTTCGTGAACTGTTTGGAGCAAACTTTGGATCTCTTGGACCCGTTCATCTTCCAGAAGATGTTCAAATCATCGCAGACCGTAAGGTAGAAGACATCCGCAATGCAGTCGCTGGTGCGAATGAAGACGGTTATCATTTGACAGGTGTCAATCCAGGGCGAGACTTCACAGCAGAATATGTAGATATTCGCGAGGTGCGTGAAGGAGAAGTTTCACCAGACGGACAAGGCATTTTGAAATTTGCACGCGGCATTGAAATTGGACATATCTTTAAATTAGGAACTCGTTATTCAGAAAGCATGAATGCGACGGTTTTAGATGAAAATGGTCGTGCAGTTCCTGTCGTAATGGGCTGCTATGGTATTGGTGTTAGTCGCCTCTTATCAGCTGTTATGGAGCAACATGCACGTCTCTTTGTCAATAAAACGCCAAAAGGAGACTATCGCTATGCTTGGGGAATCAATTTTCCAAAAGAATTGGCACCATTTGATGTGCATCTAATCCCTGTAAATGTCAAAGACGAGGAAGCTCTTGTCTTGACAGAACAACTAGAAGCAGAGCTGGTCAAAGCTGGCTACGAAGTTTTGACAGATGACCGTAACGAACGTGCTGGTGTGAAATTCAGCGATAGTGACTTGATTGGGTTACCGATTCGTGTGACTGTTGGGAAAAAAGCAGCTGACCGCATCGTTGAAGTCAAAATCAAAGCGACAGGTGATACCATTGAAGTTCATGTTGACAATCTTCTTGAAACACTTGCAATCTTAACGAAGAAAGACAAATAAATAGGTCTGAAACAAGAACTAAATTATCATTCAAAAACAGACAAAATCTTAATTGGAGATAATCCAAAAGAGATTTTGTCTGTTTTTTTGAGTTGTCACTTTACGTCGACTTGTTGGTGTGGGACAAAGAATGACTGCTAAGGGAAATGTGTTTTATTTTTCTTTCATTTTTTACTATTTGAAGATAAAAAATAACTTTTTAGGGCATCTTCCGAGGAAACCTTTAAAATATTTTATACTAACAAGGTAAAAAAGGAGTTGAAATGAGAAAGATAAAAAATATTCTTCAAATGAGTTTGCTAATCGTTTTGACACAGATTACTTTGGTCTTGCTGACGACACCCTTGCCAAAATCATTAACTTTTCAGCAGTCCAGTTTTGTATTTTTGTTCATTTTATTTTTTGCTGGCTTGCTTTATTTTCGCTATTTTTCCAGAGAATTAACAAATTTTAAATCAGAGATCTTAACGGCTCGTTATTGGCCTCTCCTGCGATTATCTTATCTCATGATAGTATTTATCAATGCGATAGGAGTTTATCTGATGATTTTAGAAGGGACGGCTACTGTTTCAGAAAGTCAACAATTATTTATGAGTCTGTTCATCCACTCCTCTCTTTTTTTGCTGGGTGTTGATGTAATAGCTCTCGTGCCTGAGGTTCGGTCATCTATTATTTATCTTTTTGTGTCAAAAGGTCAAGCGCAAACGAGTTTTATGATAGGTAGTTTGTTATTTATCATTTTACGAAATCCAGCTAATTTAACTTGTTTTATTGTTTATACAGGTTTAGGGAGTTTACTTTCTTTCTTGATTTCCAAGCCAACTCTTCGTTTGGAATTTTCCATTTTCAGTCATTTGGTGCGCAATAGCTTTTCTCTTCTTTTCTTGATTATTTTTTGGTAAATTGTTTTGTAGAAATCCCACTTCTATGATAAAATGAGAGCATTATAGATTGGATGAGAAGAGCAATGATACAAAAAGAAAAACAGTTAGAATGGTTGCAGCAGCACCAAACAAAAGAGCCACATTTGGGCTTAGAAAGAGTGCGACGACTATTATCGCTGCGAGGCAATCCTCATTTACAAATATCAGTCATTCATGTGGCAGGTACCAATGGAAAAGGCTCAACGATTGCACATTTACGTCAGCTATTGCAAGCAAAGAAACTGCGTGTAGGAACGTTTACATCGCCTTATCTTCTTAACTATAATGAGCAAATTGCAATCAATGGTTTGCCTATTTCAGGCGAAGACTTTTATTCTTTGTTGCAATCTTATCAAGAGTTATTAAAAAAGCAGGCAGATGATACGATATTGCAGGAAATAACAGAGTTTGAGATTATTACGGCATTGGCTTATGATTATTTCTGCCAGCAAGAGGTAGATGTGGTCATAATGGAAGTAGGTCTGGGTGGTTTATTGGACAGTACCAATGTGTGTCAACCGGTTTTGACAGCTATTACGACAATCGGACTAGATCACACAGCTATTTTAGGTACGACATTAGAAGACATTGCCAAGCAAAAAGCGGGGATTATCAAGCAAGGTGTGCCAGTAGTGACAGGGAAGATTTCTTCAGAAGCACTGACAGTTATTCACACTATTGCTCAGCAATGTCAGGCACTCCACATACGATATAAGAAAGATTATCAGGTGGAGTCTGTGCAAGGCTTAGAAGAGGGAGAAAAATTTCGTTTTTCAAATGCATTTCGACGAAAAGAGGACTATCAAACTGTTCTTTTGGGCGTTCATCAGGTTGAGAATGCGGGACTGGCAATTGAACTGTGTGATCAATATTGCAGCTTGAAAGGTTTACCATTGTTGAGTGAAAATGAGGTGCGACGGGCATTGAAACGAACGTATTGGCCTGCTCGCTTGGAGAAAATTTCAAAAGCACCCTTGATCTTGCTGGACGGGGCGCACAATCCTCATGCACTGAAAGCTCTGCTTGCTTCCCTAGAAAGCCATTTTCCAGATTATCAAAAAACGATTTTATTTACATGTATTCAAACTAAGGCGTTGGATGAAATGCTTGCTTTACTAAAAATGGTTCCCACATCTCGCGTACTTTTGACAACTTTTGAGGATTCACGGAGTTTTTCAACAGGAGAAATGCAATGTTTGGCAAAGCGAGAAAAGTTAGCATATGTAGAGTGGTTGCCTTATTTGGAGCAATACAAAAAAGCCAAGCATGGAGAGAAAGAGCTGCTGCTTATCACAGGCTCCCTCTATTTCCTTGCAGAAGTTAGAAAATATCTAATGAGCGATAGGTAAAAGGAGGTTTTCTAAATAGTTAAAATGTGATAGAATGAAAGAGCAATTTGTTTGCACAGAGTAAGTGGTCTGCGTTAAGTGTGTATGGATGGGATGTTGCCATACAACGAAACATTTGTGCGGTAGGCCATTGCATCCGCTGTCATTTTGACGGCTCCCGAAAGAAAAGGAGCGAATATGAAAAAAAACTCGCCAAAGTTATCGGTGCAACTATTGGTTGCCCTCGCAATGATTGTGGCTCTTTGTTTTGTCTTAGAGAAGTTTTCAATCTTTGTCATCCCTCGTTTGCTGAAGCTGAGTCCAGCTTTTATCGGTTATACCCTTATGGGAAGTGTCGCTGGTCCGGTTTTATCTGGTCTGGTTTCTGCCGTATATGATATGCTTTCCTTTTTCTTTTTGAGTCAGGGACAACCATTCATTATCTGGTTTACATTGATTGAAGCCTTGCAAGGTATTCTCTATGGTTATTTCTTTTATGGCAAAGAATTACGATTTGAACGGAAGAAAGACTGGCTTTGGGTGACGCTAGCAACTATCGCTGTTATGGGAGTGGGGACCTTTACTTTAACGCCCTTAGCTCTCCATTTACAATATGGAGTACCCTTTGTTGCACTATACGCTACTCGGGCATGGTCTGTTTTTGAAATTCCTTTACGAGTAGTTGTGACAATGCTCATTGTTCCACAGTTGCAACGAATCCCCGAATTACGTAAGTTAATGGGATTAAACAATAAGTAAAAAAATGAGAGCAGAAAAAGGCTGAGACATCACTGTCCACAGCCTTTTCAAATATACACTTTTCAATAGTTTTTAATCAAATCAACGGTTGAGCGATCCAACTTCTTAACCAGAGCTTGTAAGAAAGCTTGAGCTTGCAAAAAGTCGTCCATTGCATAGAGTGTTTGATGAGAATGAATGTAACGTGCACAAACACCAATAGTTGTAGAAGGCACACCACCGTTTTTGAGATGAGCGGCGCCGGCATCAGTTCCACCTTTGCCACAGTAGTATTGATACTTGATGCCTGCTTCTTCTGCCGTTGTCAAAAGGAAATCTTTCATATTTGGCAACATGAGGTGACCTGGGTCAAAGAAACGAATCAGAGTCCCTTCTCCGATAGCTCCTTGATCTCCGTAAATGTCGCCAGCAGGCGAACAGTCTACTGCAAAGAAAACTTCTGGGTCAAACTTAGTCGTTGAAACATGGGCTCCACGCAAGCCGACTTCTTCTTGGACATTGGCTCCAACATAGAGTTCATTGCCAAGTTTTTGTCTAGCTAGAGCTTGAACCAGTTCACTCACCATGAGGACACCGTAACGATTGTCCCAAGCTTTTGAGATAACGTTCTTCCCATTAGCTGTGAGAATAGCAGAGCTGTCTGGTACAATCGTATCGCCTGGACGAATGCTGTAGCTTTCAGCTTCTGCTTTATCAGCAAATCCACCGTCAAAAACAATATCTTCAATCCTTGGTAGACTTGGTCCACCTGTTCCACGAGTCAAATGTGGAGGAACGGATCCTGAAATGACAGGAATTGCAACTCCAGAGCTAGTAAAAAGTTTAAAGCGTTGGCTGCTAACGACGAGTGGATTCCAGCCACCAATTTGCACCACACGAAAAGTTCCGTCGGGTTTGATTTCACTCACCATGAAGCCAACTTCATCCATGTGGGCAGCTACTAAGACACGCGGTGCATCAACAGTCTCTGAATGTTTCACTCCAAAAATGCCTCCTAAGCCGTCTGTTACGACTTCGTCCACATGAGGAGTCATTTTTTTACGTAAATAATTGCGAACAGGCGCTTCATGCCCTGAAACGGCAGCAATTTCTGTTACTTCTTTGATTTTTGAAAATAATTCTGACATCTTTAACCTTCTTTCTGTTCTTATTTTATCATTTTCTATCATAGTTGGGTAGCATTCAAAGATAAAAAACAGTAGTGTTTCGATTTGTCCCAATTTATCTTTTGTGTTAAAATATTGTCATGAAAGCTAAAAAGATTCTATTAACAACGGCTGCACTTGCAGGAGTAGGGATTGCAGCTTATGCGACTAAAAAAACGTTGGACGAACGAAAAGAAGCTGAGCAGCGTGAGCAATTAGTTGCTGAAATTCGGAAAAGTTTGTCTGAGCTAGGCGATATTGCCACACTATATGTGCAATTATACAAGTCAGATGAGCATCGATTGGTTGGTGGTGTGGTGTATGAAGATGGTCGGCACCTCATATTTGTGTATGAAAATGGCGAATTGACCTATGAGGAAGAACAATGATTATTCCAGCAAATATAGAAGAATTGGCATCATTTGTGAAACGCGAAGGAAAGACTGTGTTCTTTTTCACAGCCGAGTGGTGTGGAGACTGTCGTTTTATTAAACCTTTTTTGCCTGAGATTGAAGCAGAGAATCCTGATTTTACCTTTGTTGAGGTCAATCGTGACGATTATATGGAAGTTGCCAAAAAGTGGGATGTGTATGGGATTCCTAGCCTAGTAGTCCTAGAAAATGGACAAGAAATTGGCCGTTTTGTTAATCGCGAGCGAAAAACGCAGACGCAAATCAATGAATTTTTAGCCCAGTTAAACTGAAGATATAGGAGAAATAATGATTTTTGCATATAATAAAGAGCATGTGGGTGACGTGCTAATGGTGATTGTTGCAGACGGTCAAGCTGCTAAGTTAGCTGCTGAACGCAAGGGCAACGTAGCGCGTGTTTATCGTTTGGACAATGGAGAAACGGTTGCTTGGAATATTTTTCAGATTTCTAATCTTGTTAATATTACCGAACGCGGTCAAGTCTTTTTGACAGATGAAGAAATTTCAATTCTGAATCAAGAATTGAGCCAAGCAGGTTTTGAGCCAGAATTGGTCAATGACCTTGAGCCGAAATTTGTGGTTGGTGAAATTGTGGAAATGGTAGCTCATCCAGATAGTGACCACCTTAATATTTGTCAAGTAAAAGTAGCAGCAGATAAAGTGGTTCAAATCGTAGCAGGTGCGCCTAATGCTAAAGTAGGTCTCAAGACGATTGTGGCGCTTCCGGGTGCTATGATGCCAAAGGGAAACTTGATTTTTCCTAGTGAGCTGCGTGGAGAAGAGAGTTTTGGTATGATGTGTAGTCCTCGCGAATTGCAGCTGCCAAACGCTCCGCAAAAACGTGGGATTATTGAATTAGCAAGTTCGGAAGTAGTAGGAACAGCCTTTGATCCAACTAAGCATTGGCAAGAGTAAAATAGAAATTAAGTTTTAATCGTGAATTTTCACGATTTTTTTCTTTTCTCTTACGAATAAATAGTTAGGAGGAAAACAAAATGTATAATAAAGTAATTTTAATCGGTCGCTTGGTGAATACACCAGAGTTAAACAAAACAGCTAATGATAAATCTGTGGCGCGTGCAACACTTGCGGTCAATCGTCGCTACAAAGGACAAAATGGTGAACGAGAAGCAGACTTCGTCAATGTCGTTGTTTGGGGCAAGTTAGCCGAAACATTGGCAAGTTATGCAAGTAAAGGCAGCTTGATTTCACTAGACGGCGAACTTCGCACTCGCCGCTATGAGAAGGACGGAGTGACGCATTATGTCACAGAAGTGCTTTGCAATGGTTTCCAGCTATTAGAAAGCCGTGCACAGCGAGCTCTTCGTGAGAATAATGCAGGTGCAGACTTGGCAGATTTGCTTCTGGAAGAAGAGGAATTGCCATTTTAATAAAGATAAGCTAGGCTGGACAACATCCAGTCTATTTGTCTTTAGTCAGCGAAAAAATTAGCATTTTATGCTTTCAATGATGTATGAATAATATGGGGAAGATAGAAGTCAACAGTCTGAGAATTGCATTTAGTTTTAACTTGAGTTTAAAAACAAGGAAGTTAGGGGGATTTTTCAAGTTTTTTACACTTCTTTTTCTTGGCGAGGTTTTGCTTTTTTGTATAAATATAATATAATAAACCTAGATAAAACAGAGTCTTCTGTTTAAGACTGATGATGATAAGGAGAAAAAATGGGAGCAGGTAAAGGACAAAAGCAATATCGCTATTATCGTAAATATCTATTATTTTTTCTGTTTGTCCTTGTATTGGCTGGCTTAGTTTTCCTCTATGTAAAAGGGAATTCATCAGATAGCAAGCAGGTCAAGATAGGAGCGACCTATATGACGATGAACAATGATTTTTATAAAACCTTAAATGCTGAAATTGAGAAAAAAACCAATCAACAAGGAAGTCGGATTTATGTGCGAGACCCAGAATTAGACGAAGACAAGCAAAGCCAACAGATTGATTATTTTGTTCAAGAAAGAGTAAATGTGATTGTTATAAACCCAGTTAAGAGTGACAGTCCAAAGATTCTGACTTCTTTAAATAAAGCCAGAAAAGCGGGAATCAAGATTATTGTCGTGGATGCACCTGTTAGCAAAGATGCTAAAGTTGATACTACTATTGTGTCAGACAATTATCAAGCCGGTGTGCTGATAGCTAAAGACATGATGAAACGTTTGTCAAGTGCGAATATCTTACTATTGGAACATCATAACGCTGTGTCTGCGATGGATCGGATTCAAGGATTTTTAGATACGATTAAAGGGCATCCTGCTTATCAGGTGGTTTCTGAGCGGGAAACATTGGGGCAAACGGAAGAAAGTATGCCTCAAGTAAAAAAAGCATTGAACGAAGGAATGCAATTTAATGTGGTCATGTCTTTAAATGATCGTGCTGCAATCGGAGCTCTCGCAGCCATAAAAGACCAAGGAGTGACAGATAAGATTGCTATCTATGGCGTAGATGGCTCGCCTGATATTAAGAATTTCCTTGCCAACACCAATGATATTCAAGGAACGGTTGCTCAGTCTCCGATTCAAATGGGCAGAAAGGTGACAGAAGTGATTGAGCGCATGATGAAGCATCAAGCTTACAAAGAGGAATATCTCATTCCTGTTCATTTGGTGAATAAAGATAATATCGGGCAATATACAATTACAGGGTGGCAATAATGAGACGAAATAAAAGTATTTTTTATAGCAAAATTGCTTTAATGGTCATCAATTTTATTGCCATTGTTTATAATGCTTCTATTTATCTTTTTGCAACGAATTATGTAGTGGCAAAAGGCTATGCTCATTCACTGCTAGGACGTTTGGATGCTATCCCAGGCTCGCCGAGCTTTAGTTTTTCGATGTCGATTGCCTTTTATGCTTGCTTATTGTTGGTTTTTTATTACCGTGAGAAGCATCCAAATCAGCTATCTGTTTATGATAAAGTAACTATTATTGAGATTTTGCTGATGTTGGTTATTTTTGCTGTCTTGCATTCTTCTTATAATGGTCTGATTCTATTGGTTTTTGCAGATATTTTTTACGGTTCTAAGGAATTTAACACCTCCAAAGATCGGAAATATTGGTTTTCTTTTATCGTTTTGAGCTTTAGTATGTTGCTCTTGTCCAACTATGACTTGATGTCGCTTTTTGTTAAATTGCCTTCGTTAGATACTTATATTCGTTTTTGTCCAGAATCTATTCGCATGGCACTCCTTTTTGGAAAGAATTTTCTCTTTTCACTAAATCTGGTTGTCTTTATGATTTCTTTGCTATTCTATATTTTATCTGCAATGACCGAAAAGCACCATATTGAAGAAGAGCTGCGGATGGCAGCGCAAGCCAATCGTGAGTTAAATAGTTATTTAGCCTTATCTGAAAAAATTGCGGAAGACCGTGAAAGAAAGCGGATTGCCAGAGAAATCCATGATACATTAGGGCATGCTTTGACAGGAATTTCAGCTGGGATTGATGCGGTTAAGGTTTTGGTGGATATTGACAAAAATCGTGCTAAGGAGCAGTTAGAAAATGTTTCTGTGGTTGTGCGAGACGGTATCCGTGATGTGCGAGGCTCGCTCAATAAAATGCGTCCCGGCGCTCTAGAAAACAATAGTTTAAAAGAAGCATTGCTCAAAATTATTCGAGAATATGAAGCCATTTCTAATTTAGAAATTCATTTTCTCTATGAATGGGGCACGATTGATTTGGATGTTGCAAAAGAGGATATTGTCTTTCGGGTGATTCAGGAGTCCATTACAAATTCAGTGCGGCATGGACATGCCAAGACGATTTGGATTGAATTATTGGAAAAAGAAAATTATATCATGACCATACAAGACGATGGGGTCGGCTTTGATGAGCTTCACTATGGTTTCGGTCTCAAACAAATGCAGGAGCGTTTGGCGATTATTGGTGGGAATGTTCATTTTGAAAATCGCAACGGTTTCTATACCTATATTGAAATTCCGAAAATAGGAGGAAAGAATGATTAAAGTTTTAATTGCAGATGATCAAGCCTTGATTCGTGAGTCTTTACAAATTATTTTATCGGCTCATTCAGATATTGAAGTGGTGGGAACAGTCGGTGACGGCAAGGAAGTGCTCGAAAAACTTCACCATGTACATCCAGATGTGATTTTGATGGACATTCGAATGCCTGTTATGGATGGCGTTCTCTGTACAAAGGCGGTCAAAGAACAATATCCAGATATCAAAATTATCATTCTAACAACTTTCGATGATGATGATTTCATTTTTTCAGCATTGAAATATGGCGCTTCTGGTTACATTTTAAAAGGAGTTTCTACTGAAGAATTGCACCAAGCCATTCAAACGGTTTACAAAGGTGGTGCTATGATTAACCCTAACATTGCTACCAAAGTGTTTAAAATCTTTTCACAAATGGCACAGTCCAATTTTGCTATTTCTGTTGCGGAAGAAAATGTGGAAGACATGAGTCAGACTGAGTGGAAGATTATTCAGCAAATTGGCTTTGGGGTATCAAACAAAGAAATTGCAGCTAAGTTATTTTTATCTGAAGGGACCGTGCGGAATTACTTGTCAGGCATTTTGACGAAATTAAATTTGCGAGATCGCACGCAATTAGCTATTTGGGCTGTGCAGACAGGTGTTACCCAACGTGATTTTAGTAAGGACAATGACAAATGAAGTGGCGGATGAGGTATTTGACGATGTTCGTCTCGGCTCTCCTTTTAGTGACCCTTAGCTTTGTTTTATGGACTTCCAATCAAAAAAAGATTTTGCGAATTGGAGTGTATGCAGGCAGCAGCTGGGACGTTCCGAATAGTCGTGAGAATAGAGTATTAGACAATATTATCCGCCAATTTGAAAAGTCACATCCCAATGTCAAAGTCGTCTATGAGAGCGGCATTCCTAAAAAGGACTATGACAATTGGCTAGCAGAAAAGATTCTAAAAGGTGAGCAGGCAGATGTATTTATGGTGCCTGAAAATGATTTTTCTATGTTAGCGGCTTCTGGGGCTTTTAAATCCTTGGATTCTTTGATTAGTAAGGAAGAGGCTGCAGCTTACTATCCAGTTGCTTATCAAGCTGGGCAATATCAGGGACACAGTTATGCTTTACCGATTGAAAGCAATCCTATCATGATGTGTGTCAATAAGGATTTGCTGGAAAAAGAAGGCATTTCGATTCCTGATTCCAATTGGACTTTAGAAGACTTATATGCGATTTGTCAAAAAGTAACAAAGGATACAGATGGTGACGGTCTGATTGACCAGTATGGTATTACGGATTATACTTGGAAACAGGCTCTGGTAGCTTATAATGGGCATTTGAGAAATCAAAGTGGTGTCAATGTTGATAGTGTGGAAATGCATCAAGCACTCTCCTTTATCAGTAAATTGGATTCATTAAATCAACGGTACAAGGTAACGTCAAATGATTTTGATGAAGGTAAGGTAGCCTTTTATCCCATGAGTTTGGCTCAATATCGAACCTACAAACCCTATCCCTATCATGTGGCAAAATATTCTAGATTTTCTTGGACCTGTATTCCTATGCCAGCCGCTAAAGCGGGCATTCCTGCAACACAAGTGAAAACGTCTCTTTTTGCTATGTCTTCAAAGACAAAACAGGATAAATTAGCTTGGGAGTTTATGAAATTGCTGTGTCAAAATCAAAAAAATCAGCAAGAACTATTTGCAAAATCACAAGGGACCTCTGTCTTGACATCAATTGTCAAAAGCAGTCAGACGAAAAAGATTTTACAGGCAGATGATTTTGGGCTAGATTCGCTGACATCGCAACGACTGGATCATATGATGAAGCATTCGGTGTTAGATATTAGCAGAGACTTAGATTATCATTCTTTGGAACGGCTGGATTATTTACTAGGAAATGCTCTCAAAAATAATGAAATAGACAGTATCTTACCAAGTATTCAAAGGGAAATGGAAGAAACAGGCAAATAGAGATTTAACGAAGAATAAATATCAAAATAGTCAGATGAGAGATTTAGCTCAAAGCTGGCTATTTTTCTTTTTGAAAAACTATATGACATTTGTCATATTTTAACTAACAAATGTCATCTTTACAAAGTGACATTTGACAATGTGAAACCGGTTCCATATTTAGTAAAATAAAGACAGAAATGAAGGAGGAAAGAACATGAAATATCTAGTACTAGTCAGTCATGGTGGACTAGCAGAAGGTGTGCAAAGCTCATTGAAGATGTTTGCTGGTGATAAGACCGACCAAGTCATTGCAGTAGGTCTAAAAGAAGGCAAGTCTGTTGATGATTTCGCTCTTGACTTTCGTCAAGCGTTAGCAAATCTGGGAACAGAAGATACGGTTTTGGTGTTGGCAGACATTGTCGGAGGAAGCCCTTTGACGACAGCTTGCAACGTTTTGTCAGAACTTGGCAAGTTAAACACGGCAGTCGTACTTGGTGGTCTCAATTTGACAATGGCACTCACAGGCTTAGTAATGAAAGATATGTTGGAAGGAAAAGACTTGGCACAAGCCATTCTCTCAGAAGCATCCGCAGCTCTGCAAGAATTTGATGTGACTGCTAGTGATGAAGATGACGAAGATGACATTTAAGAAGAAATAAAAGGAGATTTATCATGACAATTTCATTTGTACGTATTGATGACCGTATGATTCACGGTCAAACAGTAACTCGTTGGGCAAAAGAATATCCTTGTGACGGCTTAGTTGCTGTCAATAATGCTGCAGCAGGAAATGCAGTTTTGAAACAAGCCTACAAAGCAGCTTCTGATAAAAAAACATTCGTTTGGACAAAAGAAGCATGGAAAGAAAAATCACAAAAGGTATTGGATTCCGATAGTCGCTATTTCTTGATTACTAAAAATCCAATTGACATGAAAGAAATACTAGTTGATCAAGGTTTTGTGCCTGGTGATATCAAAGAAATTATTGTTGGTCCAGCCAATGACCGTCCAGGAGCTATTAAATTAGGAAATAACCAATCTATTACACAAGAGGAAGCGGAAGCGCTTGAAGCGATTCAAAAAGCTGGCTATAAAGTGAAATTCCAACTCTTGCCAGATGTGTCTATTGGCTACTGGGACGATTTCAAATCTAAATTTGGTTTTTAAAAAAATATAATAAGCATTAAGGAGGCTTTATTATGACAATTTCGTGGTTTCAAGCCGCTTTACTAGGGTTATTTGCCTGTCTGTCATCTATGCCTGGTTTAGGTGGTACTTCCATTGGTAACTATACTCTTGGACGCCCACTTGTAGGTGGCTTAGTTTCAGGACTGATCCTAGGAGATGTGAAATTAGGTATCATCTGTGGGGTTGCGATGCAGCTCGTTTATATCGCTTTGGTAACACCTGGTGGTACGGTTTCGGCTGACGTTCGTGCGGTTTCTTATATTGGAATTCCGTTGGCAATGGTAGCTATTCAATCGCAAGGACTATCACTTGACTCTGCAGACGCTGCTAACTTGGCTAAATCAATGGGAACACTCGTTGGTACAGTCGGTACAGTTCTTTTCTATGGTACAGCTACCATGAACTTGCTTTGGCAACATATTGGTTGGAAAGCTGTTGAAAAAGGTGAATTTAAACGCTTATATGTAGTAGACTGGGGCTTCCCTTGGATTTCACACTTGGTATTCTCATTCTTGCCAACCCTCATTATGTGTAAATTAGGTGCAGATGCAGTTACGGCCTTGAAAACGGCACTTCCATTGGACGGTATTCCAATGAAAACCCTCTTTACAGTCGGTTCTCTCCTTCCATGTGTCGGAATTGCAATCCTCTTGAAACAAATTGTTGAAAAAGCTGTCGATTTCATTCCATTCTTTGTTGGATTTACATTAGCAGCTTCATTAGGACTTAACCTTGTATCTTGTGCAGTCATTTCATTGATTTTCGCAGTATTATTCTATGAAATTCAAATGGCTAAAAATGTAAGAGCACAAGCAGCCGCAAGTGCAAGTTTTGATGATGACGACGATGAGGAGGATATTTAAAATGGTTAAATTAACGAAAAAAACATTAGGAAAATCTTTCCATCATTGGTATTATGGGAACTTAACTTGCTTCTCACAAGAACATATGCAAACATTTGGTTACCTAGCTTCAATGCTGCCAATCGTGGAAGAATTATATCCTAAAAAAGAAGACCAAGCCAAAGCAATGCACACTTACACTGCATTCTTCAACACAGAACCGCAATTAGGTGCTTTGATTGTAGGGATTACAGCTGGTCTAGAAGAAGCGCGTGCGAATGGGGCTGATGGAGTAGATGATGAAACGATTAACGGTCTTCGTGCTGGTCTGATGGGACCTGTTGCAGGGATTGGTGACTCATTGATTGTTGGTACCTTGATTCCGATTATACTAGGTATTGCTCTTGGTTTGTCAAATGGTGGTTCGCCACTTGGTGCCATTTTCTATATCGTTGTTTGGAACTTGCTCGCTTACTTTGGTATGAAATTTGCCTACTTTAAAGGCTATGAACTTGGAGACAAAGCGGTTGAATTTCTTGTCGGACCTCAAGGACAAGCTATCCGTAAGTCTGTTTCTATCATTGGTGGTATGGTCATCGGTGCAGTTGCAGCGACATGGGTACCTGTTAAGACAGCTTTCAAATTGAAAGACTCTTCAGGAAAGGCTTTCTTGGTACTGCAAGATCAATTAGATGGTGTTTATCCAGGTCTATTGACAGCTTTGTTTATTGTCTTTTGCTGGTGGTTGATGGCGAAGAAAAACCTTTCACCAATTAAGGTAATGTTGCTTCTCGTTGTAGTAGCCTTCCTTGGTGTATTGGTTGGATTCTTCAACCCAGGATTGAAATACTAAAAATAGGAGAAAATTATGACAGAACAAGAATTGATTCAAGGATATGAAACGGAAATTCAATATCAAAAACACATGATTGAAAATCTCGGACGTTGGTTTAGTCTCTTCTTTACCATTGCTAGTATCGGTCTTGTTCTGGTCTATTTCTTCCGTCAAACCAATCTCATTGCCTTTGTTCTTGGAATGATCCTAGCAGTGTTGGGAATATTAGCCATGCTCGTTTTTGGCTATGGTATTTACAAAGGACGATTGAATCTCAAAAAAGTCATTGATAATTTTGAAGAAAAATTAAGATTGGTTCGATAAAAATTTATTTGCTTTCCCCCTAAAAACTTTGTCGTTTGACAGAGTTTTTTTCTTGACTATTTCTGACCAAGTGATACAATAGAAAATGTAAATATTAGCACTCGCGCTCATGGAGTGCTAAAACAAGATATTGGAGGTAAACAAATGCTTAAACCATTAGGTGACCGTGTGGTCTTAAAAATAGAAGAAAAAGAACAGAAAGTTGGTGGTTTTGTCATTGCAGGTGCAGGACAAGACGCCACAAAGATGGCAAAAGTTGTGGCTGTCGGGGAAGGGATTCGTACACTCAACGGTGAACTCGTTGCGCCAAGCGTAAAAGCTGGTGACACCGTTCTCGTTGAAAGCCACGCGGGAATTGATGTTAAAGACGGCGAAGAAAAGTACCTCGTTGTCAATGAAGCAAATATTTTAGCGATTGTTGAATAAATAAAAATTTATAGAAAGAGGAATTGTAAAAATGGCAAAAGATATTAAATTTTCAGCGGATGCAAGAAGCGCCATGGTGCGTGGTGTTGATATTTTGGCAGATACCGTTAAAGTAACCTTAGGCCCTAAAGGGCGCAATGTCGTTCTTGAAAAATCATTTGGCTCACCACTCATCACAAATGACGGTGTCACCATTGCAAAAGAAATCGAACTCGAAGATCATTTTGAAAATATGGGAGCTAAGTTGGTGTCAGAAGTTGCATCAAAAACCAATGATATCGCTGGTGACGGAACAACTACTGCGACTGTGTTGACCCAAGCAATTGTCCGCGAAGGGATTAAAAATGTAACGGCTGGTGCAAACCCAATTGGCATTCGTCGTGGTATTGAAACAGCTGTTGCAACAGCTGTTGAAGCCTTAAAAGCAAACTCTGTTCCGGTTTCTAATAAAGAAGCCATTGCGCAAGTTGCAGCTGTCTCATCACGTTCTGAAAAAGTCGGAGAATACATTTCTGAAGCCATGGAAAAAGTTGGCAACGACGGTGTCATCACTATTGAAGAATCAAAAGGAATGGAAACAGAGCTAGATGTTGTTGAAGGTATGCAGTTTGACCGTGGCTATCTTTCTCAATACATGGTAACAGATAATGAAAAAATGGTTGCTGACTTAGATAATCCATATATTTTGATTACAGATAAGAAGATTTCTAATATCCAAGAAATTCTTCCTTTGTTGGAAAATATTTTGAAAACAAGCCGTCCGCTTTTGATTATCGCAGATGATGTAGATGGTGAAGCTCTTCCAACTCTTGTACTGAATAAAATCCGCGGTACTTTCAATGTAGTCGCTGTGAAGGCACCAGGATTTGGGGATCGTCGTAAAGCGATGCTAGAAGATATTGCGATTCTGACTGGTGGTACAGTGATTACAGAAGACCTTGGTTTGGAATTGAAAGATGCAACGATTGAAGCACTTGGACAAGCCTCAAAAGTAACTGTGGACAAAGATAGCACTGTTATCGTTGAAGGATCTGGTGATGCAGAAGCGATTGCCAACCGTGTGGCTGTCATTAAGTCACAAATCGAAAGTTCTACATCTGACTTCGACCGTGAAAAGCTCCAAGAACGCTTAGCGAAATTGTCAGGTGGTGTGGCTGTCATCAAAGTTGGTGCTGCAACAGAAACAGAACTCAAAGAAATGAAACTCCGCATCGAAGATGCCCTCAATGCGACTCGTGCAGCTGTTGAAGAAGGAATTGTTTCAGGTGGTGGAACAGCCTTTGTCAATGTTTTAAGTGCCGTTGAAGCACTAGACTTGTCAGGTGACGAAGCAACTGGTCGCAACATTGTTCTTCGAGCATTAGAAGAACCTGTTCGTCAAATCGCTCTGAATGCAGGATTTGAAGGTTCTATCGTCATTGACCGCTTGAAAAATTCGGAAGCAGGGACTGGTTTCAATGCTGCTACCGGTGAATGGGTGAATATGATTGATGCAGGAATTATTGACCCAGTCAAGGTTACTCGTTCTGCTCTTCAAAATGCAGCTTCAGTAGCGAGCCTCATCTTAACAACTGAAGCAGTTGTTGCTAACCAACCAGAACCAGCTAGCCCCGCTCCAGCAATGGATCCAAGCATGATGGGTGGAATGATGTAGTTTAAGAAATACAGTTCTTAATCATGTTCAATTTTGTACAAGATTACTTTTATATTAAAGTGTAAGCGTGTCCTCAAGGATAATAAAAAGAGAAGTGGTGATGGATTTATTGAATCCATCACCACTTCTCTTTTTATTATTTTTTAGTTTGGGCATATAAGATAGGTACAGAGAAGACAAACGAAACAGAATGATTGTTCATTGAATATTAGAGATTTATTCTCTCTTGCTGAATAAATTCGTGTTGCCATGAGAATGATATTCTATTCTGTCTATTTGTCACTACTCCCTTTCTGTGGTAAAATAGTGATATATTTCCAAGGAGGAAACGATGATTGATGTTGAAGAAATTCTGAGTAAGATGAATCCCAATCAAAAGATCAATTACGACCGCGTGATGCAAAAAATGGTCAAAGTTTGGGAGGCGGACCAGAAGCGTCCTACGATTTTAATGCACACCTGCTGTGCGCCTTGCTCCACTTATACGCTGGAGTATTTGACCCAGTATGCGGACGTGACGGTTTATTTTGCTAATTCAAATATTCATCCCAAAGCAGAATACCAGCGTCGTGCCTATGTTGCCCAAAAATTTGTTCACGATTTCAATGAAAATACTGGTAATCATGTTCAATATTTAGAAGCCCCCTATGAGCCACAAGAATTTTTCCGAACAGTACACGGTTTGGAAGAAGAGCCGGAAGGTGGCGATCGTTGTAAAGTTTGCTATGATTATCGCTTGGATAAAACAGCGCAAGTGGCGGTTGATTTGGGATTTGATTATTTTGGAAGCGCCTTGACAATCAGCCCTCATAAAAATTCGCAGACGATCAATAGCGTTGGAATTGAAGTGCAGAAAGTTTACGCAACGCAGTATCTTCCTAGTGATTTCAAGAAAAATCAAGGCTATAAGCGCTCGGTCGAAATGTGCGAGGAGTACGACATTTACCGCCAATGCTATTGTGGTTGTGTATTTGCAGCACAAGCACAAGGAATTGACCTCATTCAGATTAAAAAAGATGCGATAGCTTTTTTGAAAGGGAAAGATTTAGAAAAAGATTATTCGCATATTAAATTTACTGTCACGAATGGAGAATCCTAAAAATAACGCTTGTATTGGAGCTAATCGTGCTTCTTTGTACAAGGTTATTTTTGTTTATACATTTAGAAGTTTTATATCTTGACGTTATCAATATATTGTGTTATCATTTTCTTTGGCACAATATATGGTGGTTTGGCTGAGGCTGATAACCTGATATTGGATAGATTTGGGAGGTGCAGGAAGATAGTGATTATTTTAGCGGGCATGATTGGGGTAGGAAAGACGACCTACACTTATCGACTAGCCGAGGAATTAGGAACACAGCCATTTTTTGAACCGGTAGAAGAAAATCCTATTTTGGATAAGTATTATGAAGACCCTGATAAGTATGGTTTTGCTTTGCAGATTTATTTTCTAAATAAACGCTTTAAAATGATCAAAGCGGCTTATTATGATGACAATAATATTTTAGATCGTTCTATCTATGAAGACGCTCTGTTTACTTACATCAATACCTTAAAGGGCAGTATCAGTGAGCAAGAGTACAATATCTACTTGGAACTTTTGGACAATATGATGGAAGAAATCCAAGGTCTGCCTAAGAAAGCGCCAGATTTGTTAATTTATTTAGACGGTAGCTTCGATCACATTATGGACAATATCAAAAAACGTGGTCGCGATTATGAGCAACCAAATGAAGAAAATGGGCTAGCTGACTACTATCAACTGCTTTACAAGCATTATCAAAATTGGTATGAAGATTACAATTACAGTCCTAAAATGAGAATTGCAACGGATGATTTAGATATTGCAAATCCAAATGACTGGAATCACGTCTACCAACAAATTCAACAAAAAATGAAAACGATTGGGCTTGAAAAATAAATTCAATCAAGAAAGTCTCGAAAACACTTCGAGATTTTTATGTATATAAATAAAGAGGATAACAGATGATAACGGATAGACAAGCGAAAATTCTTCAAGAAGCAAGAGATTTTGTTTATGCTGAATTGAAAGACGAGACGAGCGGACATGACTGGTGGCATATTGTGCGTGTCACAAACAATGCTGTAGAAATTGCTAAACAAGAACAAGCAGATGTTTTTATTTGTGAGCTAGCTGCCTTGCTGCATGATATAGCTGACGGGAAATTAAATGAGAATGAAGGGGTGGGCCTGCAAAAGGTCAAGCAATGGCTACAGAATCATCAGGCTTCAGATGAGGAAACAGCTCATGTACTGGAGATTATTGCAACGATGTCATTTAAAGGTGGACATCAGCAGAAAAATGTTAGCACTTTGGAGGGGAAAATTGTTCAAGACGCCGACCGTTTAGATGCGATTGGAGCAATTGGAATAGCTCGAACTATGGCTTATTCAGGTCATATAGGGAGACCGATTCACGATCCAGATTTGCAGCCGAGAGAAAACATGACATTGGAAGAATATCGTACTGGGAAGAGTTCAGCTATCATGCATTTCTATGAGAAATTACTCAAATTAAAAGACATGATGAATACCGCTGCTGCTCAAAAAATGGCAGAAAGTAGACATCGCTTTTTGGAAGAATACTTAGATCAATTCTATGCTGAATGGAATGCGAAAAAGTGACAAATAAGATATGAAAAAGCTGAGAATGTAACTTCCCAGCTATTTTAATATGCCCAAAATGGCAGCTAGATTATTTACGAAAGGCATCAACGATATAGGTAAAACCAGCAATTAAAAATGCAAAAGCAACGGCATAAATGACAAAGACGCTTGTAGCTATTGGATTGAACAAAATGACTAATCTAAGCAGAAATACAAGTAGCGTCATCCACATGATGTTATTGCCAATAGCAGAGAAAATCAGTCCTAGACAATTACCTTTAAAGAAAGCAATAATGGCTTCTACAATTAACTAAATTCCTAAAATGGTTGGAATGATGAAAGGTAAGGTCACAATCCATAAGCAACGAGGTAAATAGCTAAGAGCAGGTTGATAATCTTTGGAAAAGATAAACAGGTGAGCGAAGCTCTTTTGGTACAGAGAAATAGCCTAAAATAGCTGCTATAGAAGCAACCAGTAAACCAAATGCAACCCACCAGCTGTAAGCAACAAGATTAGCTACTGGGTTTGTAAATAGAAAAAGTGCTAAAAAAACAAGAACAGTTCCTGCAAGGAATAGCAATAAACAATTAGAAAATTTCATATCTACATCCCCTATATAGTATAGTTTGATAGTGAAAGCATTTTAACTCTTTTGATGGGAGATGTCAAGAAAGGAAATAGATAGTTTGAGAATTTTAGTATGGCTTTTTGTGAAACAAAAAAGGCTGTTTTATTATTTTTTGTAACTATAACAAGGTTAGAAGATTATAAGTGGGAACAACAAAAAAGCCTATCATATAGGCTTTCTACTTAAATTTTATTATGCCCCCTACAGGGCTCGAACCTGTGACCCATGGATTAAGAGTCCACTGCTCTACCAACTGAGCTAAGGAGGCAACAGAAAAAGCTGTATTGGTGCCGGACCTTCACGATTTGTATTGAACCCGCGCAATTAAGCAGGTGGGCAACTCGCTCTAACTGAAGCTGCTTCCGCGTGAAACGGCCTGCAAGCTGTTAGAAGTCTTTTGTTTCCCTAATAATACAAAAAATAGTCGGTCAACACTTAAGTGTGAAGTCGTACACCACAGCGTTTCTATAATTATGATACCACAATTTTTGAAAAATTCAAGAGAAAAAATTGATTTTTTGCAAACGATACCACGATTTTTTAGTTGTTTTTTAATTGATCAATCTTATTTTTAGTCATGCCAAGGGCTCGTTCATACTTTCCATTTTCATTTGGAATGAAATAATCGGCATATTTTATTTTTTCAGGAAGATAATCTTGTTTCACCCAGTTACCAGGATAGTTATGTGGATATTTGTAATCCTGCGCATTTCCCAGCTCCTTGCTTCCGACGTAATGACCGTCTCGTAGATGACGGGGGATAGCGAGATTTCCGTTCTGGCGCAAGTCAGAGAGCGCCTTGTCCATGGCTACGTAGGCCGAGTTGGACTTAGGAGAGAGCGCTAGGTCAATGACAATGTTGGCAATGAGGATGCGAGCTTCTGGGAATCCGATTTTCTGAGCGGCTTCAAGTGCAGTCACCGTATGAATCTGAGCATCGGGGTTTGCCAGACCAATGTCCTCATAAGCGATGACCGTCAGACGTCGTGCAAGACTGGGAAGGTCTCCGGCTTCAATCAAGCGAGCTGCATAATGGAGACTGGCATTGACATCAGACCCGCGAATAGACTTCTGTAAGGCGGACAGAACGTCATAGTGCCCGTCTCCGTCCTTGTCCATAGTGATGTAGCTCTTTTGCAGGCTGTTTTCCATAATATCCAGAGTGATATGGCGAACGCCTGTATTATCTGATTGAGTAGAGAGAACTGCTAAATCTAGAGAATTAAAGGCTGAGCGCAAGTCTCCATTCGTGGAAGTGGCAATGAAATCCAGAGCGTCATCATCTAGCTGGACAGGAAAGTCAAAGCCTCGTTTGGTGTCCGTCAGGGCTGTTTGGATGGCTTGTTTAATATCATCATTTATCAGAGGTTCCAACTCGAAAATCTGTACCCGGCTGCGAATAGCGGGAGTGACGGAGAAAAAAGGATTTTCTGTTGTGGCACCAATCATGATGATTAGACCGTTTTCTAACAGAGGGAGGAGGAAGTCCTGCTTTGTCTTATCCAAGCGGTGAATCTCGTCTAACAGCAGCACCAAACCACCAGAGAATTTGGCTTCTTCCGCAATCTCTTGCAGACGCTTCTTACTATCAACAGTAGCATTAAAGGTCCGAAAAGCAAATTTGGTAGTTCCAGCAATAGCCGAAGCAATTGAAGTCTTGCCAATCCCTGGCGGACCATAGAGAATCATGGAAGACAGGCGATTGGCTTCCACCATGCGACGAATGATTTTTCCTTCACCGACCAGATGTTTCTGACCGATGACCTGATTGATATTTTTAGGCCGCATGCGAATCGCTAAATTGTCTGGCATACGTTTTCCTCCTTATTGGTATTCTTTTCAACTGTTCTAATTTATGTTACTATAGTTGTATCTATTTTAACACATTTTAAAGGATTAGAGAGAGGCTGGCTATGGCTAAATATGGATTTTTGGATATATTAAATGAAGAAATGGGGCAATGCTTTCCATTTGACTATGAGATAAACTGGGATAAGAAGAATCATGCCGTAGAAGTGTCCTTTCTCTTAGAAGTGCAAAATGCAAATGGCATCGAACTGTTAGATGTGGATGGAGAAAGTAGCACAGAAGACATTTTCTTTGAAGAAAGCGTTCTCTTTTATAATCCTACTAAGTCTCACCTTGAAACAGAGGATTATCTAACAATTGTCCCTTACGAGCCCAAAAAAGGTTTGTCTCGTGAATTCTTGACCTACTTTGTGGATTTTTTGAAGCAGACAGCCGAAGAGGGATTAGATGCTCTCATGGATTTTCTGGCAGATCCAGCGGCAGAGGAATTTGAAATCGTCTGGAATAATGAAGCTTTTGAAAAAGGCAGAGCAGGGCTGACGGAGACGGAATTTTATCCATATCCGAGGTACTAAAACACAAGGGTGTCCCAAGAAGACGACTAATTGTGCGGAGGAAAGTAAGAATGAGCGATATGACTGTTTTGCATCAAACGTTTGATTTCTCAGGCTGTAAAATTGCTTTGCTGCATGGTGATACAATTTTAACCATTTTAAGAGACGATATTTCGACTATTCCTTACCCGAATATGTGGGATTTTCCCGGCGGTGGGAGAGAAAAGGACGAGACGCCTTTTGAGTGCATTAAAAGAGAAGTCTTTGAGGAGCTGGGCATTGAACTGATGGAGGATTCCATTGCTTGGGTCAAATGTTATCAGGGATTTGTTCATCCTGAGAAAGTTTCTGTTTTCATGGTGGCTTCTATCTGTCAAGAACTGATAGATCAGATTGTCTTTGGTGACGAAGGACAGGGCTACAAATTAGTAAATATAGAAGAATTATTAGCGGATGAAAACGTCATCCCGCAGTTGAAAAGTAGATTGGGAGATTATTTGGAGGTGCAGAGATGATTCATATAGAACAAGCAGAAGCTACAGATTTAGAAACCATTATCAGTATTCAACGTGTTAGTTTTAAAGCTGTCTACGAAAAATATCATGACCAGTATGATCCTTATCTGGAAGATAGGGAGCGGATTAAGTGGAAGTTGGTGGAACGTCCTAATAGTTTTTACTATTTTGTCAAAGACGAAGAGGAAATTGTTGGCTTTCTTCGCTTGCAGACCAACGATGCGCGAACAGAAGGTTGGCTTGGGACAGCTGCGATTTTACCTCAGTATCAGCGAAAAGGCTATGGTTATGAAGGGATTCACCTGCTTGAGAAAACATTTTCGACGATTACTCAGTGGGATTTATGTACGGTTTTCCAAGATGAGCCTATGGTCAAATTTTATGAAAAATGCGGCTATCATCAAACGCATACTGAACCAGAGCAAGAGGGCATGGATATGGTTTATATGACGAAGAGTATTAAAAGAAAGGAATGACATATGAACACTTGGCAAGAACTAACCATTACGGTCAGCCGTGAGGCGGAAGAAGTGGTCAGCAATATTCTGATTGATTTAGGCAGTCAAGGCGTGGCTATTGATGACAGCGCAGATTATCTGGGGCAGGTTGACCAGTACGGTGAGCTTTTTCCAGAAGTTGAGCAGAGCGAGCGGGTCAGGATTACCGGCTATTATCCGGATTCGGTGGATATAGAGGATATTGCAGCTCAGGCCAATGAGCGACTGGCTGAGCTAGACGGCTTCGGCTTGGAGACGGGAGATATTGAGCTGACTCGTCAGGAACTGGCAGAGGAAGATTGGGCGGACAATTGGAAAAAATATTTTGAACCGGCTCGAATCACCCATGACTTGACCATCGTGCCGTCCTGGACGGACTACGAGGTGACCACTGGTGAGAAGATTATCAAGCTGGATCCTGGCATGGCCTTTGGTACGGGCACTCACCCGACGACCAAGATGAGCCTCTTTGCTCTGGAGCAGGTCCTGCGGGGCGGAGAAACGGTGCTGGATGTGGGTACAGGCAGTGGGGTTCTCTCCATTGCCAGCTCTCTCTTGGGTGCCAAGGAGATTTTCGCCTATGACCTAGACGATGTGGCTGTCCGTGTTGCTCAGGAAAATATTGCGCTGAATGCTGGGACTGAAAATATTCATGTGGCAGCTGGCGACCTTCTCAAAGGCGTTGATATTGAGGCTGATGTCATTGTAGCTAATATTCTGGCGGATATTTTGGTAAATCTGACGGATGATGCTTACCGTTTGCTTAAGGATGAGGGCTATCTGATTATGAGCGGGATTATCTCTGAGAAATGGGATCTGGTGCGGGAGTCAGCAGAAGCTGCTGGATTTTTCCTTGAGACCCACATGATTCAGGGCGAGTGGAATGCCTGTGTCTTTAAGAAAACCAAGGAGATTTCAGGAGTGATAGGAGGCTAGATGCAGCAGTATTTTGTGAAGGGACAGGTTGAAAAGCCTGTCATTATCAAAGATAAAGATACCCTTAAGCATATGTTTTCTGTGATGCGTTTGGTAGAAGATGATGAAGTGGTGCTGGTTTTTGAAGATGGCATTAAACGTCTAGCAAGAGTTGCGGATAGGGAGCGCCACGTGTTGAATCTGGTAGAAGCATTTCCAGATAACGCGGAGCTGCCGCTTCATGTGACGGTTGCTTCTGGCTTTCCCAAGGGAGACAAGCTGGAATGGGTGGCTCAGAAAACGACAGAACTGGGAGCAGCTGCTATCTGGGCTTTTCCAGCAGACTGGTCTGTAGCCAAGTGGGACGGTAAGAAATTAGCCAAAAAGGCAGAAAAACTTGAAAAGATTGTTTTGGGAGCAGCCGAGCAGAGCAAACGCAATCGGGTACCAGAAGTCCGACTTTTTGAGAAGAAAATTGACTTTTTAGATTGTTTGAGCCAGTTTGACCGCGTCATTGTAGCTTATGAGGAATCTGCCAAAGAGGGGGAGTCTGCTGCTTTGGTCAAGGCTGTGACAGGACTTGAAATAGGAAGTCGGATTTTATTTGTCTTTGGGCCAGAAGGCGGTCTGTCTCCAGCAGAAATTACTACATTGGAAGAAGCAGGAGCTATACTTGCAGGGCTAGGTCCACGTATCTTGCGGACAGAGACAGCTCCACTTTACGCATTAAGTGCAGTTAGTGTTTTGACAGAATTGATACAGTAGGAAAAAGTAGCTTTAATAGCTCTCATTTCTATTGTTCTTAACTCCTAACTTTGGTATAATATAAGTGAAATATCTAGTTTGGCTAGAAAGGATGGAAGCACGGAAACAAATCTGCTGGCTAGATTGCGAAAACTGCTTTTGCTTGGTAAGGAGAGGAGGTTCATCATGTCTTTATCTACCTTATTTGAGCTGTTTATTGCTATTTTAGGTGTTGTATCAGCTTGCTATCTCATTTATGCTTATGTTGAATTTATCGGAGATATGCTACATGCAGAAAAGCATCACCTCTTCCATCACAACCCGCCTATATAAAGGCGGGCTTTTTCTAAACTTAGAGTAATTACTATTTACTGGGTATGGCTTATATGTAATCGCAGTTTGAAAAAAATCGGCCATTTCTCACAGAAGCTTTGCATTCTTCTGTGTTTCCTTGTTTTCATATTGCCTTAAAAGTGATAAAATGGTAGGAAGAACTGGAGAGAGAACATGCCAAAAGAAGTGAATTTAACAGGCGATCAAGTGGTCGCTCTTACTAGAAAGTATTTATCATCAGAAGATGTCACCTTGGTGCAAAAAGCTCTATTCTATGCGGTAGATCGGCATCGGGGGCAATTTCGCCAATCAGGTGAGCCATATATCATCCATCCGATTCAAGTGGCAGGGATTTTAGCTAAGCTAAAGTTGGATGCGGTCAGTGTCGCTTGCGGTTTTTTACATGATGTTGTAGAAGACACAGCTGCAACTTTGGACGATTTGGAAGGCGAATTTGGACATGATGTGCGCGTGATTGTCGATGGTGTGACCAAACTTGGTAAAGTCAAGTATATGTCTCACGAGGAACAGTTGGCTGAAAACCACCGCAAAATGCTAATGGCGATGTCCAAGGATATCCGTGTCATTTTGGTAAAACTAGCAGACCGTTTGCACAATATGAGAACACTTAAGCACCTGCGCAAAGACAAACAGGAACGCATCTCACGCGAAACCATGGAAATTTATGCTCCATTAGCTCATCGTTTGGGGATTTCGAGTGTTAAATGGGAATTGGAAGATTTAGCTTTTCGATATTTGAATCCGACAGAGTTTTATAAGATTTCCCACCTGATGAAGGAAAAGCGTCGGGAACGTGAGGAATTAGTGGACGAAGTGGTTCATAAGATTGAAACCTATGCGTCTGAGCGTAATCTTCATGGGGAAATTTACGGTCGTCCAAAACATATTTATTCCATTTATCGGAAAATGCAGGACAAGAAAAAGCGTTTTGATGAAATTTATGACTTGATTGCTATTCGCTGCATTTTAGATACGCAAAGTGATGTGTATGCCATGCTGGGTTACATTCATGAACTTTGGCGACCAATGCCCGGACGTTTTAAAGATTATATTGCCAATCGCAAAGCAAACGGTTATCAGTCTATCCACACCACCGTTTATGGGCCTAAAGGTCCGATTGAGTTTCAAATTCGGACGAAAGAGATGCACGAAGTGGCTGAATACGGGGTTGCCGCTCACTGGGCTTATAAAAAAGGCATTAAAGGTCAAGTTGATAGCAAAGAATCTGCGATTGGAATGAACTGGATCAAGGAGATGATGGAACTCCAAGACCAGTCTAATGATGCGCAAGATTTTGTGGATTCTGTCAAAGAAAATTACCTGGCTGAGGAAATCTATGTTTTCACACCGGACGGAGCTGTCCGCTCGTTGCCAAAAGACTCTGGGCCGATTGATTTTGCATATGAAATCCATACCAAAGTTGGTGAAAAAGCGGTCGGTGCCAAGGTAAATGGTCGCATGGTGCCACTGACTACGAAGTTAAAAACAGGGGATCAGATCGAGATTATCACCAGTTCCAATTCCTTTGGACCAAGCCGTGACTGGATAAATGTTGTAAAAACAAGCAAGGCACGGAATAAGATTCGTCAATTTTTCAAAAACCAAGACAAGGAATTGTCCATTTCTAAAGGGCGCGAACTTTTACAGGCACAATTCCAAGAACATGGCTATGTAGCCAATAAATACATGGACAAAAAGCACATGGAAGAAGTCCTGCAAAAAACGAGCTACAAAACAGAAGAAGCTCTTTTTGCGGCAATTGGTTTTGGTGAGATTGGTGCGATTTCTATTTTTAACCGTTTGACAGAAAAAGAACGTCGTGAGGAAGAACGCGCTAAAGCGAGAGCTGAAGCAGAAGAGCTTGTCAAGGGCGGCGAAGTGAAACGGGAGAATAAAGAAACGCTGAAAGTCAAGCATGAGGGCGGCGTTATTATCCAAGGTGCGTCGGGGCTTTTGATACGGATTGCCAAATGCTGTAATCCAGTTCCTGGTGACGAGATTGTCGGGTACATTACCAAAGGTCGTGGGGTAGCAATTCACCGTAAGGACTGTATGAATCTGCGGGCGCAGGAAAATTATGAGCAGCGTTTGATTGATGTCGAATGGGAAGAAAATACCTCTACGAAAGAATATACAGCACACATTGATATTTATGGTTTGAATCGAGCAGGTCTTTTGAACGATGTGCTACAAGTCTTGTCCAATACAACCAAAAATATTTCTACTGTCAATGCACAGCCAACGAAGGATATGAAATTTGCAAACATCCATGTTTCTTTCGGAATCGCTAATTTATCTATGCTCACGACAGTTGTAGATAAGATTAAGAGCGTGCCAGAAGTTTATTCTGTCAAACGGACAAACGGCTAAGTGAGGACAACAGAGCGGAAATGTTTTGCTGGAATTGCGTTCTTGTAAATTTACTCACAAAATGTAACAGAAATTAGAAAGTTCAAAATGAAAATAGTGATTCAGCGTGTGAAGCGGGCTTCGGTATCGATTGATAGCAAACTTTACAATCAAATTCAGCAAGGACTGCTGTTGTTAGTCGGTGTTGCCCCAGATGATGATCAAGAAGATGTGGCGTATGCAGCGAGAAAAATTGCCAATATGCGGATTTTTTCAGATGATGAAGACAAGATGAACCTGTCCATTAAAGACGTAAAGGGAGAGATTCTTTCTATTTCTCAATTTACCCTTTACGCAGATACCAAAAAAGGGAATCGTCCTGCATTTACTGGTGCAGCGCAACCAGACTTGGCTAGTCAACTATATGATGACTTCAACGAATTGCTAGGTCGAGAAATAGCTGTTAAAACAGGTGTTTTCGCAGCTGATATGCAGGTTGAGCTAGTCAATGACGGACCGGTGACGATTGTGTTAGATACGAAGAATCGTTGAGAAAAGGATAAATAAAAACGAGTCTGGGACAAAACTGTTCCAGACTCATTTACTTTCTAGAAAGACATAGCAGTTGAGTGACTTCTAATTCGTTGATGTTATCAGCTTCGACTTCTTTTTAGATTTTCTCCACATAAAGCTGTTGAGCGATAACAGAGTTGACTTGCAGCTCTTTTCCATTGACCTTGAGCGCATACAGTTGAGCGTAAGGATCGTATTGTTCCAGTATCAGCGTATCTCCCAGATGTAAATTGTGCTTTTCCAAATATTTTAATAACTCAAATTCGTCATGGACACGTGCTAAGCGATAGGTTCCAGTATTTTCAACTCGATCCAATGTTAGCTGATACTTTTCAACTAGTAATTCACCTTTTGCTGGAATGGTTCCGCCGTGGGGGCAAGTTTCTGGGTAACCTAGCATTTTTTCTAAGCGCTCGACAAATAATTCTGAAACGGTGTGTTCTAAAACTTCTGCTTCCTCGTGGATTTGATCTGTTGTGGTGTATTGTAGATTGTGTACCAGAAAATATTCAATTAAGCGATGTTTGCGATATAGTTCAGAGACAAGGTGGAGACCAAGCCTGGTCAATAAATAGCCCTTAATCTTATCTTTTATAATTAATTTTTCAGCAATCATCTTTTTAATCATTTCTGTGACAGCAGGGGGAGACACCTGCATTTGGGCCGCGATTTCTTTATTTGTAATTTTTTGAGTATGCGTACCGATCTCATAAATACATTTGAGGTAATCTTCTTTGTTTGGGGTCATGTTGTCCTTTTACTCCTTATCTTACTAGTATATCAAAAATAACTTAAGAATACAGCCGATAACCGCTTGTTTCAGAGAATGTAAGGCTTATTATTCAAGAAGAATTTTAAGTAAAAAGGAACTGGCAATCAATTCCGGCTCCTTTTTCCATTTCTTATTTACTAAGACCTTCTGAAATCTTATCTAAGTTCCATTTCATCATGTCATAGTAGCTATCGCCTTTTTCTCCTTTTTCGGCGACTGAGTCAGTGAAAATTTTAGCATAAATTGGAATCTTTGTATCTTTTGAAACGGTCTTCATTGGACGTTCATCGACACTACTTTCGACAAAGAGTGAAGGGACTTTTGTTTTACGAAGTTTTTCAACTAGTGTTTTGATTTGGTCTGGAGTTCCTTCTTCTTCGGTGTTGATTTCCCAAATGTAAGCAGAAGGCACGCCGTAGGCTTTAGAGAAGTATTTGAAGCAACCTTCACTGGTAACAATCATTTTCTTTTCAGCAGGAATGTTGTTGAATTTTGCTTTTGCTTCCTTGTCCAATGCTTCAAGTTTCGCAGTATAGGCTTTCAAGTTCTTTTCGTAAGTTTCTTTATTCTTAGGATCTTTTTCAATCAAACGTTTTGCAATATTTTTTGCATAGATAATTCCGTTTTCAAGATTGAGCCAAGCGTGTGGATCTTCTTTTCCTTTTTCATTCTGACCTTCAAGATAAATGACCTCAACACCGTCACTTACAGCATAGTAATCTTTGTTTTCAGTCTTTTTCGCATTTTTAACTAATTTTGTAAACCAAGCATTTCCACCTGTTTCAAGATTGATACCATTATAGAAGATTAAATCAGCATTAGAAGTTTTCTTGACATCGTCTGGTAATGGTTCGTATTCATGTGGGTCTTTTCCAACTGGAACAATGCTGTGCAGATTGATTTTATCACCAGCGATATTTTTTGTAATATCAGCAATGATCGAGTTGGTAGCAACAACATTCAATTTTGAATTCTTAGTAGATGTTCCTTTCTGACCAGCGCAGGCAAAGAGTCCTACGACAGCCAAAAATAGAACGGCGACAAAACCTAATTTTTTCATATAAGGTTCTCCTTTGATAAATTTAATACTAACTTTATTTTAGCTTGGGTTTGTTTTTAAGTTTGTTAAATCGTTGTTTTGGAGCGATAAAGAAACTAATGGCAAAGATAATGGCGGACGTCAGTACAATGCTTGAGCCAGCCGCAACATTAAAGGTATAGCCAATGAAAAGTCCTAAGACAGATGCAATTGCCCCCAAGCTAGAAGACAAGATAATCATCGTTTTAAGACTGTTAGCGTAAAGATAAGCCGTAGCAGCAGGTGTAATCAGCATAGCAACAATCAAAATTGTTCCCACGCTTTGCATAGCTGTAACTGCAACCAGCGTCAAGAGAATCATTAAGAGATAATGATAAAGATTGACTGGCATCCCCATCGCTTTTGCCAGAAGTGGATCGAAAGAAGTAATCAATAATTCTTTGAAGAACATTCCAATGACAATCAGGACAGCGATTCCGACACCGATTGTAATCCACATATCAATGTCTTGCACAGCTAAGATATTTCCAAAAAGAATATGGAAAAGGTCGGTTGAACTATTAGCAACTCCAATCAAAATGACTCCAAGAGCTAAAAAGGAACTAAAAGTTATTCCAATGGCAGTATCACTTTTGATAATTGAATTTCCTTTAATATAAGTAATAATGACCGAAGCTAAAAGTCCAAAAACAATGGCTCCGATAAAGAAGTTGATTCCTAAAATAAAGGAGAGTGCAACTCCCGGCAAGACCGCATGTGAAATGGCATCGCCCATCAAAGACATGCCTCTTAGGATAATGAAGCAACCAACTGCTCCAGCAACAATCCCGATGACAATGGCTGTAATCAGCGCATTTTGTAGAAAATGGAAATTTTGTAGTCCATCAATAAATTCTGAAAACATATTAGAGACCTCCATTCACAAAAAGCTGAGAGCCATAGGCTTTTTTCAAGTTTTCTTCTGTGAAAGTTGATGAAGTTTCCCCAATGGCAATGAGTTCTTTATTCAAAATTAAAACTTGATCAAAGTAATGTGGGACTTTTCCTAAGTCATGGTGAACAATGAGAATCGTTTTTCCTTGTTCTTTTAGACTGCGTAGCGTTGTCATGATGATTTCTTCACTGATTGAATCAATCCCAACGAATGGTTCATCCAGAAAGATACAGTCAGCTTCTTGTACTAGACAGCGCGCAATCAAGATCCGTTGAAATTGCCCTCCTGACAATTGGCTGATTTGGCGTTCGGCATAATCCTCTAAGCCGACAATGCGTAGTGCATTTGTCACCTTGTCCCAGTCTGTGCTTGTTAGTCTGTGGAAGAGTTTCACTTTTGGATACAGTCCAAGAGACACACACTCTTTCACTTTGATAGGGAAATTATAGTCAATGTGAACTTTTTGTTCCACATAAGCTACATGGCCAAGTACCTTTGAGAATTCTTTATCATCAAGATAAGTTTGTCCAACATGATCAATGATGCCCAACATTCCTTTTAAAAGGGTGGATTTGCCAGCTCCGTTTGGACCGATAATTCCCATGATAGTTGGGCCTTGGATTTCCAAAGAAATCTGATTGAGAGCAAGCGTTTCCTGATAAGAGACACTTAAATTTTCGATACGTATCATTTTTATACACCCCTACCTTTAATATACATTAAAATAAAAATTAAGTCAAGTTAATTTTTAGAATTTTTAAGAAAAATCAGAAGCAAGGTTTGCCAGAAAACTCCCTTTTGATAAAAGTTTGATTATTCAGAACTTTTTTGATAGGATTAAGGTAAAACAATGAAAGCGAGAACAAGATGACACGTTTACAAGATGATTTTTTTGACTATGTTAATGGTGAATGGGAAAAAACAGCAGTTATTCCTGATGATAAACCTATGACAGGTGGATTTATGGATTTGGATCAAGATATTGAAAAATTGATGCTGGCTACAACTGATAAATGGTTAGCAGGTCAAGATGTGCCAGATGATCCAATCTTGCAAAATTTTGTGAAATACCACCGTTTGGTGGCAGATTTTGACGGACGGGAACGAGCAGGAGTTACCCCTGCAATGCCGCTGGTGGAAGAATATAAAGCTTTAAGTTCTTTCAAGGAGTTTGCAGCGAAGATTGCTGAGTATGAAATGGCTGGAAAGCCGAATGCTTTTACTTTTGACGTCGCGCCAGACTTTATGAATGCTAAAATGAATGTTCTCTGGGCCGATGCACCTGGAATTATTTTACCAGATACGACCTATTATGAAGAAGGAAATGAAAAAGGCAAGGAATTGCTGACAATCTGGCGCAAGATGCAGGAAGAATTATTACCTAAATTTGGCTTTTCGGCAGAAGAAACAAAAGATATTTTGGATAAATATCTGGAATTAGATGCTAAATTAGCTAAGTATGTCCTTTCCAATGAAGAAACTTCAGAATATGTGAAGTTATATCACCCTTATGATTGGGCAGATTTCACGAAGCTCGCTCCAGAATTGCCACTTGATGCAATTTTTACAGAGATTTTGGGACAAAGCCCAGACAAGGTGATTGTTCCTCAAGAGCGTTTTTGGAAAGAGTTTGCAGCGGAATATTATTCAGAAGAAAATTGGGAATATTTGCATGCAGGATTGAAATTGTTTGCGGCTGGAGCATGGACTTCTTTACTCACTGAAGAAATTCGTGTCCTTTCAGGGACCTATGCACGCGCTATCTCAGGTGTCCCAGAACCCCGTCCAAAAGAAAAGGCAGCTTACCAGCTAGCGCAAGGTCCGTATAGCCAAGCACTTGGTCTTTGGTATGCGGGAGAAAAATTCTCACCTGAAGCAAAAGCAGATGTAGAGCACAAAGTTGCTGCTATGATTGATGTTTATAAGTCGCGTCTGGAAACGGCGGATTGGCTCGCTAAGGAAACACGTGACAAAGCGATTGTCAAGCTCAATGTCATCACACCGCATATCGGCTATCCAGAGAAATTGCCAGAAACCTATGAGAAAAAAGTGATTGATGAGAATTTGAGCTTAGTTGAGAATGCTCGAAACTTAGCAAAAATTTCTATTGCGCATACATGGAGCAAGTGGAACAAGGAAGTGGATCGCAGTGAATGGCACATGCCAGCTCATATGGTCAACGCTTATTATGATCCACAGCAAAATCAAATTGTGTTCCCAGCAGCTATTCTCCAAGCGCCATTTTATGATTTACATCAATCTTCATCAGCTAACTATGGCGGCATCGGTGCGGTGATTGCTCATGAAATTTCTCATGCCTTTGACTCAAATGGAGCTTCATTTGACGAACACGGAAGTTTGAACAATTGGTGGAAGCCAGAAGATTACGAGGCCTTCCAAGCACGTACTCAAAAGGTGATTGAGCAATTTGACGGACAGGATTCTTACGGTGCTAAAGTCAATGGGAAACTAACTGTTTCAGAAAATATTGCAGACCTTGGTGGTATTGCGGCAGCACTGGAAGCCGCTAAGAAAGAAGCAGACTTCTCTGCAGAAGAGTTCTTTACTAATTTTGCTCGTATCTGGCGCATGAAAGCTCGTCCAGAATACATGCAAATGCTAGCCAGCGTGGACGTGCATGCTCCCGGAAAACTCCGGACAAATATTCAATTGCCAAACTTTGATGATTTCTTTACGACTTTTGATGTTAAAGAAGGTGATGGCATGTGGCGCAAACCAGAAGAACGCGTGATTATTTGGTAATGGCATCACTTTATTCAAAACCAGTTGGAATGGTCAGCTGGTTTTTTGTATGTTTAGCGTAGAGAGGCTGGCTAATTGCTTTGTCTTATGAATAAATTACACAAAGAAGGAAAGTTTTCATGGACTGAACAAATTAAAAAAACTGAAAATTTAATTTATTTCTCTGTTTGGGAGTGTTATAATGAATAAATATAGGATAGAATGAAGAACGTGAGGAGAAAGTGATGACAGAAGAGCAAGAAAAAATATCACGAGGCAGAAAGAAAGTGCTGATTGCTCGTTTGAAAGAACTGATCCAGCCTAAAATGAAACTGATTTATCTATCGGCTTTTTTAGCTTGGCTTCAATTCATCATGCGGATTTTGAGCTTTGTATTGATAGCAAAAGTTTTGTCGGATTTATATGAGGGAATACCATTGAATTTTTTGTCGGTTCTTTTTTGGCTGTTTTTCTTTTCTTGTTTAGGTTTTGCGCTTTCGCTTCTGGCGAAAAATTTTCAAGGAGTAGCTTCGCAGTTTGCTCGCAACAAACTAAAAGCAGCATTTTTTCAGGCTTTCGTAGATAAAGACGGAGAATTTCAGGATAGTAAGACGGCTGCAGATGTTTTGACGGTAGCGTCACAAGGAATTGACAGTTTGGATACGTATTATTCTTATTATCTCCCCTTAAATCTACGAACGTATTTGAATTGCTTGACAGTGTTGGTGATTGTGTTTTTTCTGTTCCCTGCTGGCGGTTTGATTTTTATTCTCTCGCTGCCTTTGATTCCTATGTCTATCATTCTCATGCAGAAGCGTTCGCGCAGGATTATGAATCGTTACTGGGCGTCTTATATGGATGTTGGCAATCTCTTTTTAGATGATCTTCAGGGGCTGAACACTCTTTATTCTTATCAGGCAGATGCTAAATATGAAAAGGAATTTGCAGCGCAGGCAGAGGATTTCCGTGATGCAACTATGGAACTTCTAGGATTTCAGCTGCAGTCAGTTGGCTACATGGATGCAGTCATGTACTTGGGGATTGGCGTGTCAGGATTCGTTGCAGCTTCCATGTTACAAGCAGGGCATTTATCACTGTTTGCTATGATTTACTTTGTTTTTATTGCGACTGAGTTTTTCACGCCGATTCGTGAAGCTGGTTATGGAATGCATTTAGTTATGATGAATACCAAAATGGCTGATCGAATTTTTGGATTTTTGGACTCAATTGAAAAAGAATCAAAAGAGGAACAGCAGGAATTGCCTCCTTTTAGTGAATTGACAGTTAATGGTTTGGATTTTGCTTTTGCGGATAGAAAATTATTTGAAAATCTAAGCTTTAAAATGAAACGTGGACAAATCTTAGCCATTGCAGGAGAAAGCGGCCGTGGGAAAACGACGTTAGCCAAGCTGTTGTTGGGGAAACGACAGGCGGACAGAGGTTCCATTTTCTTAGGAGAAAAAGAAATCAAAAGCCTATCCAAATCAACCATTTATCAGGAAGTCATGTATGTGTCAGCAAATAGTGTTCTTTTAAACGCATCCATTCTTGAAAATTTACAGTTGGCGGTAGATTGGTCGCGGGTTGAATTAGAGGACTGGCTGGCTGAAAAAGGCGTTTTAGCGTTTGTAAGAGATCTGCCTCAAGGTCTCGATACTCTTGTGGGGGAAAACGGCAGTCAATTATCACCGGGGCAACGCCAGCAGATCATTTGTGTGCGAGCTATCTTGGCCAAGCGTTCACTCTATCTGTTTGATGAAGTGACATCCAGTGTAGATAAAGACAATGAAGTGGCTATCTATGATTTGCTAAATTTGGTAGCGCAAGACGCACTTGTCATTGAGATTACTCACAAGATGAAACAAGTCGTTAAAGCAAGTCGAGTTCTCTTTATAGGAAAAGAAAAAACGGTTTTGGGAACACCGGCAGAAGTCTATGAACAGAGTGAAGAATACCGCCAATTGGCAAATACCCAGCAAGAATTGGAGGAATTAACGCATGGAAACTAAAAAACGTTACACAACTCGTGTTATCCTCAGCAGACTTTTTCAGGTGATGAACCATTTGCTCCCTTTTATTGCTCTAGCGGTTTTCTTTGCGGTGCTGGGCTTTGTCACGACGGTGGCAATTCCAACTCTGGTGATTGTATTAGGTTTCCATGCTTTAAATGGTCAGCAGCCTGCTTGGTGGAGTCTGATCTTACTGATTGGACTAGCCCTAGCTCGGGGCGCTTTTCGTTATGGCGAGCATTATTTCGGGCATTTTGTTGCCTTCCATTCTCTGGCGGATTTACGTAAACTCATTTTTGCGAAGCTTCGTCGTTTGGCACCAGCAAAGTTGGATCGTCAGGACAGCGGCAAATTGCTCAAGATGATTGGTGAAGATATTGAAGCGCTGGAAATCTTTTTTGCACATACGATAGCTCCTATTTGTACAGGGTTCTTGACAGCTCTTTTGATGGGAATGTATTTTGCATATTTCTCGTTTTGGTTTGCTTTAGTGACTTTAATGACTTATGGGATTTTAGCTATTATTTTACCGAGAATGTTTGCTCTCGGTTTACAAGATATTTTGCAGAAGCAAAATCAGGAACGCTCGAATTATGTTTCTTTTTTCTTGGAAAGTCTGAAAGCGATGGGCGATTTGTCTCAATTTGGCAAGAGTCACGAACGATTTGTAGAATTGACGGGCAAAAGTCAGACTGTGAACCAGTTGGAAAGACAGGTTACCCAGAAACAATATCTACAGCAAACGGTAACCTTTTTGGTGGTGGGACTGTCTCTTACAAGCGTTGCTCTTTTGGCATTCTATCAAGTGGAAAATCATCAGTTATCTTGGCAGGGAGCGGTTCTCGTTTTAGTTGCTTTTTCTAGCTCTTTTGCTCCTTTTTTAGAATTAGGCCGCCTGCCTTTAGGATTTAAACGTGCTATGAATGCTGGTCGTACTGTTTTTGCTCTCTTAGATGAGGTAGAGCCCGTCCAAACTGGTCAGGAAATAGCTGTCACTTTAGACGATATTCTGATTGAGAATATGGATTTTGCTTACGACAATCATCAGCAAAAGCTGTTTAATAATTTCTCTGCACATTTTGAAAAAGGGAAGATTATTGGCTTGATTGGTAAGAGTGGTAGTGGTAAATCAACCCTGATGAAGCTCATTATGCGTTGGTATGACAGCAATGCTGGTTCAGTTTTTCTTACTGGTGTAGACGCCAGAGAAATCAATCGTCAGCATTTGCAGGCTTCATTTGCCTATGTACCACAGATAGCTCAGCTTTTTCACCAATCTTTGAGAGAAAATCTTTTACTGGGGAGAAACGACATTAGTGATGAGAGTATCTGGAAGTTGGCAGAAAGATGCCGACTAAAAGAGTGTCTAGAAAGATTGCCGGATGGTTTGGATACAATTATTGACGGTGAGCGTGACTTTTCAGCTGGAGAAAGACAGCGTTTAGAGCTTATGCGGGCACTCTTGAAAAAGGCGGATTGTTATATCTTTGATGAGCCGACTAGCAATCTTGATTCGCTCAACGAAGCGGCGTTTCTATCTATTGTAAAAGAAGAATGCCAAGGAATGATTTTTATGATTTCACACCGTACGTCAACAGTGGCATTTGCAGGTGAAATCTATGAATTGGACGCATCGCGGTTAAAGCGACTGCAATAAAAAGGGTAGAATAAATGCTAGGCTTCATATTTGAGGATTTTCCATTTAGCTATGGAGTTAAAACTTCTCAATAAAATGAGCTAGAAAACAAATCTAGTTAGTAAAGTATTCTTTTTTGATTATGTTTCCTCTTTCCCTAATTATGCCTTTTAAAATCGCCTAAAAATGGTATAATAATAACATCACAAAATTGGAGTGAATCAATGACTTTTTATAATCACAAATCAATTGAAAAAAAATGGCAACATTATTGGGCTGAAAATCATACCTTCAAGACAGGAACAGATGCTGACAAACCAAACTTTTATGCGCTGGATATGTTTCCTTACCCATCTGGAGCAGGTCTACACGTAGGACACCCAGAAGGCTACACGGCGACTGATATTCTCAGCCGTTTCAAACGTGCTCAAGGCTACAACGTTCTTCACCCAATGGGCTGGGATGCTTTTGGGCTTCCTGCTGAGCAATACGCGATGGACACAGGAAATGACCCAGCTGAGTTTACGGCGGAAAATATTGCTAACTTCAAACGCCAAATCAATGCGCTTGGCTTTTCTTATGACTGGGATCGTGAAGTCAATACAACAGATCCAAACTACTATAAGTGGACTCAGTGGATTTTCACCAAGCTTTACGAGAAAGGCTTGGCTTATGAAGCGGAAGTCCCAGTAAACTGGGTTGAAGAACTAGGTACAGCCATCGCCAACGAAGAAGTCCTTCCTGACGGGACATCTGAACGTGGTGGTTACCCAGTTGTCCGCAAACCCATGCGCCAATGGATGCTGAAAATCACAGCTTATGCTGAACGTCTGCTGGAAGATTTAGAAGACCTTGATTGGCCAGAGTCTATCAAGGACATGCAACGTAACTGGATTGGTAAATCAACTGGTGCCAATGTTACCTTTAAAATTAAGGGTACTGACAAAGATTTCACCGTATTTACAACTCGTCCAGATACATTATTTGGTGCGACTTACGCTGTTTTAGCGCCTGAGCACCCACTTGTTGAAACTATTACAACACCAGAACAAGCGCAAGCAGTTGCTGACTACAAACATCAAGCAAGCCTTAAATCTGACCTTGCTCGTACGGACCTTGCTAAAGAAAAAACAGGTGTTTGGACTGGTAGCTATGCCATTAACCCAGTAAATGGTAAAGAAATGCCAATCTGGATTGCTGATTATGTTCTTGTAAGCTACGGTACTGGTGCTATCATGGCGGTTCCTGCTCACGATACACGTGACTGGGAATTCGCAAAACAATTCGGTTTGGAAATTATTCCAGTTCTTGAAGGCGGAAATGTTGAAGAAGAAGCTTACACAGAAGACGGACTTCATATCAATTCTGGTTTTCTAGACGGTCTTGATAAAGCGCAAGCTATTGACAAAATGGTTGAATGGCTTGAAGCAGAAGGCGCTGGTAACAAGAAAGTGACTTACCGCTTGCGTGACTGGCTCTTCTCACGTCAACGTTATTGGGGTGAACCAATCCCAATCATCCATTGGGAAGACGGCACAACAACAGCTGTTCCAGAAGAGCAATTACCACTTGTATTGCCAGTAACCAAAGACATCAAACCTTCCGGTACAGGGGAATCCCCACTTGCTAACTTGACCGATTGGCTGGAAGTGACCCGTGAAGACGGGGTGAAGGGCCGCCGTGAAACCAATACTATGCCTCAATGGGCTGGTTCCAGCTGGTATTATATGCGCTATATTGATCCACACAACGATGAAAAATTAGCAGATGAAGAATTGCTCAAGGCTTGGTTACCAGTTGATATTTACATCGGTGGTGCAGAACACGCTGTGCTTCACCTTCTTTACGCTCGTTTCTGGCATAAATTCCTTTATGATTTAGGTATCGTTCCAACCAAGGAACCATTCCAAAAGCTCTTTAACCAAGGGATGATTTTGGGATCAAGCTATCGTGACAGCAGAGGAGCTCTGATTGCCAGTGATAAGGTTGAAAAACGTGATGGCTCCTTCTTTAACATCGAAACCGGTGAAGAACTGGAGCAAGCTCCGGCGAAGATGTCTAAATCACTTAAAAACGTTGTGAACCCTGATGATGTGGTTGACCGTTATGGTGCGGATACGCTGCGCGTGTACGAAATGTTCATGGGACCGCTTGATGCGTCAATCGCTTGGTCTGAAGAGGGTCTTGAAGGCTCGCGTAAATTCCTCGACCGCGTTTACCGCTTGCTGACTAGCAAGGAAATTGTGGCAGAAAACAGTGGTGCGCTTGATAAAGTCTACAACCAGACAGTCAAAGCTGTAACTGAGCAGATTGAAGAACTCAAGTTCAATACAGCCATTGCCCAGCTCATGGTCTTTGTTAATAGCGCCAACAAGGAAGACCGTCTCTATGTGGAATATGCAAAAGGCTTGATCCAACTCCTAGCTCCATTTGCACCGCACTTGGCAGAAGAACTTTGGCAAGGATTGACACAATCAGGCGAGTCTATTTCATACGTTCTTTGGCCAACCTGGGATGAAGCAAAACTCGTTGAAGACGAGATTGAAATTGTTCTCCAAATCAAGGGCAAAGTTCGTGCGAAACTCGTTGTAGCAAAAGATTCCAGCCGTGAAGAACTTGAAAAACTTGCTCTTGCCAACGAAAAAATCAAGTCAGAAATCGCTGGCAAAGAAATCATCAAGGTGATTGTAGTCCCTAACAAACTTGTTAATATTGTTGTTAAGTAATAGGTTCTGTTAGCCGTAACACCAACATTTAATAGCTTCTCAGGCTATTGAAGTCACCTAAATTGGCGAATATTGTTGCGAAATAAAAGAAAAATGAGGATTCTGATAACATTTGGAATCCTTTTTTGCTACCTTAAACTAAAAAAGCTTAAACTTAAAAACAAGAAAATAAAAAAAGATGAAAAAAGGTATTGACAAG
>NZ_KV817413.1:0-1049 GCF_001814695.1 Streptococcus sp. HMSC066E07 | reverse complement strand
AACCCAATTTGTAAAATTAAGCTAGACAGAAAAAGCCATCTATGTTAGGCTCAGATAAACACCACATTTGTCTGAAAGGAACTAACATAAATGACCTATACTCATCTTACCACAAACGAGCTTGTAATGATAGAGGCTTACTATCAAGAAAACATAAAAGTTTCAGATATTGTGACTTCACTTGGCAGATCAAAACAGACAATCTACACTGTCATCAACTATCTGAAAGAGGGGCACTCTGCATATGATTACTACAACCGTTATAAAGTCAATAAGAAACGTTGGGGCAGGAATAAAACAAGTCTGACGCAATCAGAAAAAGATTTTATCCAGACTCATTTAGAAGAAAATTGGAGCCTTGATGTCATTAAAGGAACTTATCCAGATAGGGTTTCTTGTTCTATGAGAACCCTCTATCGACTAGCAGACCGTGGTATTTTAAAGAAAGAAGATCTCCCTTGGAAAGGCAAAAGAAAACCAAATGGTCATAGCGAAAAACGAGGAAAACAAGCGTTTCGCAGAGATTTACGTGAGAGAGCAGACAGTTATCCTAATTTTAAGACGGAATTCGGTCATCTAGAAGGGGATACAATTGTGGGAGAAAAACACAAAAGTGCAGTCATTACCTTAGTAGAACGCTGCTCAAAAGCCATCATCACACTGAAAACCAATGGACGGAAAGCAAGTGATATTGAGACTTCCATCAATCAATGGTTATCTCAAGTCCCCAGCCATCTCTTTAAGTCGATCACTTTTGATTGTGGGAAAGAATTTTCTAATTGGAAATCTATTTCGAATGCACATGACATTGATATTTTCTTTGCGGACCCAGGATGTCCTGGGCAACGAGGCCTCAATGAACATTCTAATGGCTTATTAAGACGAAATGGACTACCGAAACAAATGGATTTTACAAATATTCCTCAAAATTATTTATCAGCTATAGCTGATAAAAAAAATAGAATTCCTAGGAAGTCTTTGAATTATCAAACACCATACCAAGTTTTTCTGAGTTACTTGAAAAGTCTAACTTAATTTGACAATTTAGG
>NZ_KV817412.1:0-117968 GCF_001814695.1 Streptococcus sp. HMSC066E07 | reverse complement strand
CTTCTACTATGCGTTGTTGTTCGGTAAGTGGGGGGAGAGGGATGAGAATAGAAGCAACTTTATCACTATTCAAGTTTTTCACAACAGCTCCATTAATTAGAGATAAAAATTGATAATAAACTACATTTGATGAAAGAATATAGAATAGGTAATCTCTATTTAATGAGTTTTCATAGTTCAAAATAGCCAACCATCCATCGTGTATTGCACCATCAACATTCAAAATATAAGGTCTACCAAAACTCATAGAATTAGTTAACAAAAATGTACCTTTTTTTACAAATCTAGTTTTGTTAAGCCCTGATTTTTTGATTTTTTCTTTAACATTATTTATATACTTTTCACCCTTTTTAGTATCACCTATTTTTATCCAATTTATTCCATCTACTTCAGAAGTAAGATAATCTTTGATTGGTCGTGGAGAGCCACCTCTAACAATTTCAACCAATGTAGAAAACCTCACCCACTCCCAACTATCAGGAATATCATAAGGGACATCAATTTCTTGAATACTTCCATCAGCGAACTTCTCATAAGGTTTCTTATGCGCTTCGAATATGTAAAAAGGCGTACAAAATACGCCTTATAGAGAACGGGAATGAAATAGATTTACCATTGGTAGGATTGCAGATGGTTTATTTTTTAATTTTTAACCTCCAACCGAATATCCAAAACCTCCACTTTTTCCGCCTGTAGTTGCTCATTCCAAAATTCAATATCTTCAGGATTTTCCGTTTGGCAACCTCGACAGAAATATTCTTCCGCTCGTTCAGGATTTAAAAATCGACAAGCGTAAACAAAATGGTCGCCGTCTTCATTTATCGGGATAATTGCCTCAAACGTATCTTTCGAAAAAATATTTACAGATGTGTAATTTTGGAGTTCACCAAAGTTAGTGAGCTTGTAGATTTCAATTTGAGGCAGCTTGTTTTCTTGCTCGATATTGTTTTCGAAATTGAATTTTTCCATATTAACTCCTTTAATTTTATTTTTCAGGTCTGATGATAACTCTAAGTCGTAAAAGAGTCAAGGGGAACTTTCGAAAAAAAATAAATAGCGACCGAAATCGCTATTTAGGGGTTATAGGTATGTTTCATTTTGACTGCTACTTGACTGGGGACGGGGGTGGGACTACGAACTAAAAATTTTCGATTTTTAGTTCTGTCCCACTCCCTAGCGGATAAAATGAAAGAATAAGTTATGGAATGAGAAAAAGTTATCGTGTAAACTAAAATAGTCAGAAGCGCTGGTTGCAATTCTGACTATTGAGATAAAGTTGGAAAAATTCGGGGAGTAAGATATTTATGACGCTCAACGCATGGTGACAAATTCTTCTGATCCGGTTGGGTGAATGGCAACAGTCGCATCAAAATCTGCTTTGGTAGCTCCCATTTTAATAGCAACGGCAAAACCTTGAATCATCTCATCAACGCCGTAGCCAATAGCGTGAAGACCAATGACTTTCTCATCTGGTCCAGCTGTAATGAGTTTGAACTTAGCTTGTTGTCGGTGTTGGGTGACAGCTGAATACATGGAAGCAAAGCTAGAAGTGTAAATATGGATATTTTCTGTTCCATATTGTTGGATTGCTTGCTCTTCGGTCAAGCCAACGGTTCCAATCGCTGGATGAGAGAAGACAACAGTTGGAATATTAGAATAATCCATTTTAGCTTCAGTTTTTCCATTAAATAAGCGTTCGGCTAAGGTACGACCTGCTTTGATAGCGACAGGGGTTAATTCTTTTTCGCCTGTAACATCTCCTAGAGCATAAATCCCCGGTGTTGCTGTATTTTGAAATTCGTCAACTGCTATAAAGCCACGAGAATTTAGGGTAATACCAGCCGCCTCTAAATTCAACCCTTTGGTGTTTGCAGTTCGCCCAGTTGCCCAGATGACGTGTTGAGCGGTGTGGCTCGTTCCGTCCTCAAAGGTAATGCGAATCGCTCCGTTTTCAAGTTTTTCAAGCTTTTCTGGTATTTTGTGAGTATGTAGAGTAGGACCTGATTTCTTCATTTCTTCCACAAGACCATCAATGATATAAGAATCAAAGCTGCGGAGAGGACGATCTCGACGAACGAAAAGGTCTGTTTTTACACCCAGAGCATGAAGGAGTCCGGCTAGTTCAACTGCGATATAGCCGGCACCGAGAATGGCAACGGATTGAGGGAGTTCTTCCCATGCAAAAACATCGTCAGAGGTTTCGCCGAATTCTGCTCCAGATACTGCTGGAATATGAGGGTGAGCACCAGTTGCGATGACAATGTGCTTGGCTTGGATAAGCTCGCCGTTGACTTCAACCGTATGATGGTCTATGAATTTAGCGCGACCTTCAATCAGCTCGACGCCATTTCGATTGAAACTATTATTGTAAGAATTGCGGGCACGATCAATATAGGCTTCGCGATTTTTCCGAAGCATCTTAAAGTCAAACTGCTGATTATCCGAAGTAAAACCATAGTCTGGTCCGTAATCTTGAATGGCTTCAGCGATTTGGGCACCATACCACATGATTTTTTTAGGAACACAGCCGACGTTGACACAGGTGCCTCCTAATTTCTTTTCTTCAATAACGGCAGCTTTTGCACCGTGTTCTCCAGCACGATTCATGGTTGCAATTCCTCCGCTACCGCCCCCAATAGCAATGATGTCAAATGTTCTCATACGAGTCTCCTTTTATCTATAGTATGAAATCATTGTAACGTTTTTGGAAAATGATTGCAAAAATCTGCTACAAAAATTGATAAAAGGCTTGATTATTCAATTGTATTATTGTATTATATATTTAATACAATATGAAATAACTAGAAAGAAGGTAGATGGATGTTAAAAGAGTAAAGGATTTCTTATAGATGTTATTTTATTTTTAATCGTATGTGTTATAATATAAAAAATAGACCGTTTTCATCAGGAGGAGAAAGAGATGAAAAAATTGAAAAAGTGGCAGTTGTACAGCTTGATTGGTGTAACTGTGGTTGTCGTTTTAGGAGCGATAGGTACCATGTTATTGTTTAATGGTAATAGTACTGCTGATAAAGATAAAGAAGAAACGATTCAAGTGCAGAAAGCAAAAGAAGGGTCAGTTGCTTCATCTGCTTTGCTGTCAGGAAATGTTGCGGCTAACAATGAGCAATATGTCTACTATGACGGGACAAAGGGCGATTTGGATAATGTTCTTGTAAATGTTGGAGATCAAGTTACAGCCGGACAAGCCTTAGTTCAATACAAGAGTGTTGAAGCACAAGCTACATATGATACTGCTGTTCGTGCTTTAAACAAGATTGATCGCCAAATTTATGATTTGAAAACGTATGGAACAACTGTTGATGTGACGGGTGATGAAGCGGCAGATAATAAAACAACTGCGTCTGCACAACGTTCGGTGGATTCTCAATTAAACGATTTGCAGGACAGTCGCGCAGATGCTGTGGACAATGTCAATAAAGCACAGGCATTACTAGATGCAACGACTGTCACCAGTACAAATAATGGGACTGTAGTAGAAGTCAATCGTGATGTTTCTAAGTCTACGACAGGTACTAATCAAACACTCGTTCATATTGTCAATAACGGCAACCTTCAAGTGAAGGGCGAATTATCAGAGTATAATCTGGCAAATCTTTCAGTCGGGCAAGAAGTGACGATTACGTCCAAGGTCTATCCAGATAAGAAATGGACTGGGAAAATCAGCTATATCTCAAATTATCCAAAAGACAGTCAAAATGCAGCGGCAGCTGGTGCAGGCACTGTAAATTCAGGAGCAAAATACCCTTATACAGTAGATATTACAAGCGAAATTGGTGATTTGAAGCAAGGATTTTCCGTCAATGTTGAAGTAAAAAACAATACAAGAGGGATTTTAGTGCCGGTCAACAGTGTTGTTTCTGAAAATAATAAAAACTATGTTTGGACATTAGAAAAAGGAACTGCAAAAAAAGTGCAAGTAACACTGGGAAATGCAGATGCTAAAAATCAAGAAATCTCATCTGGTTTGACAAAAGATAGTAAAGTTATCACCAATCCAACAGATAGCTTGAAAGACGGTCAAGAGGTGAAATCGTATGAAGAAACTCATTGATTTAAAAAATGTTAGCAAAAGTTATCGCAATGGAGATCAGGAGCTTCAAGTTTTGAAAGATGTTCATTTAGAAGTTGAAGAAGGTGAATTTGTTGCGATTATGGGGCCTTCTGGCTCAGGAAAGTCAACCTTGATGAATATCATTGGTATGTTGGATCGCCCAACGAGTGGTGAATATTACTTGGAAGGTGAAGAAGTTGCCAAGCTCAGTGAGAAAAAGCTAGCCAAAGTGCGTAATCAGCAGATTGGCTTCGTTTTCCAACAATTCTTCCTCTTGTCAAAATTAAATGCTCTTCAAAATGTAGAACTTCCTTTGATTTATGCAGGGGTTTCTCAATCCAAACGGAAAGCTTTAGCAGAGCAATATCTTAAAAAAGTTGAGTTAGAAACGCGGATGCACCATTTACCATCAGAACTTTCTGGTGGGCAAAAGCAACGGGTGGCTATTGCGCGTGCCTTGGTCAATCATCCCTCCATTATCTTAGCAGATGAGCCGACGGGAGCCTTGGATACCAAGACGGGTGAGCAAATTATGGAATTGCTGACGGAGCTAAATCGTGAAGGAAAAACCATTATCATGGTCACTCATGAGCCTGAGATTGCAGCCTTTGCAAAACGACAAATCGTTATTCGAGACGGTGTCATCTCATCAGACAGTAAGAAAGGAGAAGCATGATGCAGAATTGGAAATTTGCAATCAACTCCATTATGGGGCATAAAATGCGCTCTTTCTTAACGATGTTGGGCATTATCATTGGTGTTATGTCTGTTGTGGTTATTGTGGCTCTAGGAAGTGGTATGTCCAATGCCTTCACAGATGTTTTGGGTGGTGCACAGCAAGATGTTTCCTTATTTTACTCACACAAGAGAAGTAAAAACGGTGATGGTGTTATGACGTATCAAGAGATGCGTGACGATGCTGAAAGTGGAAATGGTGATGAGACAGTTTCGACAGAAGAAGAGCCTCGAATCCAAGAAGTTTGGGTCAAGCAAGCGGTTAATGATATTAGCGGAATTGACAATTATTATGTTACAAATAACACAACCGCTACAGTAAATTATGGTAAGAAAAAGGCGGATAATATTCCTATAACAGGTATCAATTCCACTTACTTTACGGTAAAGAAATACCAAATCGTTGCAGGACGGACATTGAAATCAAATGATTATCAAACATTTGCAAGAGTTGTATTACTGGATACGAAACTAGCTGATATTCTTTTTGGAGGTGCAGATAAGGCGCTCAATCAGATTGTCCAGCTGGGATCTAATAATTACCGTGTGATTGGGGTTTATAAAGATCCAAATGAAACGCGAAATCGCTTAGCCAATATGAACAACGGAAATTTACTAATGGCTAACACTCAGTTGGCAGCTGAATACAATGTTGCTGAGATTATGAATGTCGTGGTACATGTTAAAAAATTAGATGATGTGCTGAAAGACGGAAGCGCAGCTGCGCGCTTGATGACAAAATTGTCTGGTGTGATAGAAGGCGAGTACCAGATGTTTGATCAAGCCAGTCAATTGGCTGCTATCCAAAGTCAGGTTGCCATTGTGCAAGTGGTTTTTGGAGCGATTGCCGGGATAGCACTTCTCGTTGGTGGTATTGGTGTTATGAATATTATGCTTGTATCAGTGACAGAACGAACCCGTGAAATCGGTCTTCGAAAAGCCCTTGGAGCAACCCGTGGCAATATCTTGATGCAATTTGTCATTGAGTCAATGGTGTTGACAGCGATTGGCGGTTTGATTGGGCTTGCTTTAGCAGCTCTTATCGTGGCATCTATCGGTCATAGTTTGGATGCATTTTTCGGAGCTCCACCTACCATTACGACTGTGTCTGCTGTCGGAAGTGTGCTTTTTTCTGCAACTATCGGAATTGTTTTCGGTATTTTGCCAGCTAATAAGGCTTCTAAATTGGATCCAATCGAATCCTTGCGTTATGAATAAAAAACTGACCGTTGCAGTATGAGAAAAAACGTGTAAAAAACTCCAACAGATACTCATTTTTCTAGTGAGTTATCTATTGGAGTTTTTATATGAAATGAATGGTTTTTAGTGTGATACACGTTTGCGAGCTGCTTTTTTACGGTTTTCTTCGATGAAAGCTGCTTTCTTTTCTTCAGGTTCAATCACTTTTTTCTTGAATGTATAAACTGCACCTGCAACAGCAGCAACAGTACCAGCTACGCCAGTTACAACACCTTTAACAAATCCTTTAGCCATGAGATTTCTCCTTTTCTGAACTTTATTTATGTTATAATATATAGTAACGAAAAATTAAATTTTTTTCAAGGGAAAAGATGAAAACCAAGATAATTGTAATTGTAGGACCAACTGCTGTCGGAAAAACAGCTCTCAGTATAGACCTCGCAAAACGTTTCAATGGTGAGATTATTAGCGGTGATAGTCAGCAAGTGTATAGAAAACTGAACATCGGAACGGCTAAAGTTACTCCAGATGAGCAGGAGGGGATTCCTCATTATTTGATAGATGTTCGGGAAGTGACCGAGTCTTATTCAGCCTTTGACTTTGTAAAAGAAGCCGAGGCTGCTGTTGAGATGATTGTAGCAAAAGGAAAACTGCCGATTATTGCAGGCGGAACGGGGCTTTACATTCAAAGTTTGCTGGAGGGCTATCATCTGGGCGGTTCAGCTTCTTATGAGGAGATTTTAGCTTATCGAGCTGAACTAGATACCTTGGCTGATGAGGAATTATTTGGCAAAATAGCAGAGCTGGGCATCAAAATTCCCCAGATTAACCGCAGGCGGGCTATGCGAGCGCTGGAAATTGCTCATTTGGGGAATGAACTTGAAAACAAACAGCCTGACTATGAAGCCCTGCTGATTTGTCTGGACGATGACCGAGAAGTTCTCTATGAGCGTATCAATCAGCGAGTGGATCTAATGTTAAAGGCTAGACTTTTAGAAGAGGCGAAGTGGCTTTATGACAACTATCCACATGTCCAAGCCAGCAAAGGAATTGGCTACAAAGAACTTTTCCCCTACTTTGCTGGGGAGTTGACCTTAGAGGAAGCTATCAATAAACTTAAACAAAATACTCGCCGCTTTGCTAAACGTCAGCTAACTTGGTTCAGAAATCGCATGAATGCTACTTTTTATCAGGTTTCAGAGCCGAATGTCAAAGAGCGGATTATGCAGGATATAGAGGAATTTTTGAATGATTGAAACAGAAAAACAGCAGGAACGAGTCATCCTCATCGGAGTAGAATTGCAGGGAATAGAAAACTTCTCTATGTCTATGGAAGAATTAGCCAGTTTAGCAAAGACTGCTGGCGCTCAGGTGGTTTCCTCTTACACTCAGAAACGAGAGAAGTATGACAGCAAGATTTTTGTTGGTGCTGGAAAATTAGAAGAAATCAAGCGTATGGTAGAAGCAGATGAGATTTCAACTGTCATTGTTAATAATCGTCTGACACCTCGCCAGAATATCAATTTGGAAGAAATTTTAGGGATCAAGGTTATTGACCGCATGCAATTGATTTTGGATATTTTTGCTATGCGGGCTAGAAGTCATGAAGGAAAACTTCAAGTTCACTTGGCTCAACTCAAATATCTCTTGCCTCGCTTGGTCGGGCAGGGGATTATGCTCAGCCGTCAGGCTGGGGGAATTGGTTCCCGCGGTCCTGGTGAAAGTCAGTTGGAACTCAATCGTCGTAGTGTTCGCAATCAGATTCATGATATTGAGCGCCAACTCAAAATTGTAGAGAAAAACCGCGCAACTGTACGGGAGAAACGTCTGGACTCTAGTGTTTTTAAAATCGGTCTGATTGGTTATACCAATGCTGGGAAGTCTACCATAATGAATGTCTTGACGAACAAGAATCAATATGAAGCGGACGAGCTTTTTGCCACTCTAGATGCGACAACAAAAAGCGTCAATTTGATAGGTAGGCTGAATGTGACACTGACAGATACAGTTGGTTTTATTCAGGATTTGCCAACGGAATTGGTATCTAGCTTCAAGTCTACTCTAGAAGAGAGTAAAAATGTGGACCTTTTGGTTCATGTGATTGACGCTAGCGACCCTAACCACGAGGAACATGAAAAAACGGTCTTGGCTATTATGAAGGACTTGGATATGTTAGACATTCCTCGCTTGACCCTCTATAATAAAGCGGACAAAGCAGAGAACTTTACTCCAACTTTAACTCCCTATGTCCTGATTTCGGCGAAAAAGGAAAATAGCAGAGCAGTCTTGCAGGAGGCCCTGCTGAATAAGATGAGAGAACTCTTTGTCCCTTTTTGGATCAAGGTTAGCCCTAGCAAGGCTTATAAGTTACATGAATTGGAAAGTCTATCAATCATTGATAAGAGAGAATATCTGGAAGAAAGTGAAACACTTTCTGGCTACATAGCAGAAAAGAATAAATGGAGACTAGAAGAATTTTATGACTGATTATATCAATTTAGCGCTTAAATATGGCGGTTTTACGAGCTTAGACCGTGTTTACCTAGAAAAGGTTTTGGACAAGTTGTCTGATTCGCAAAAAATGACTTTTATCACACCGCCACCTAGCGTTATCAATGCGTATTTTTCGGAACTCTATCAAAAAAAGAGTCCGGAAGCTGCAATGGATTATTTTTTAGAATTAAGTAAAGAATTGGCTCTTTTTAACGACCACCCTAGCTTTGAGGAGGAAAAGCCTTTTATCCGCCTGAATCTTTCAGGTAAGTCTTATGGTTTCTGCTTTGAAAACGAAGATGGGATTGGTTTGATTTTTCCAGAACGTCCAGAGGTAATTCAGTCTGATCTGCTTTTTGAAATTGCTCAGATTTTTCCTCACTATCTGGTTTATGAAGAGGAAAATGTCATTCGGATGATGCCAGCAATTCCTGAAGAAGTAGTCCAAAAGCAGCCGCTCTCTGCTCTGACAGATCTTTATAAGCTAGCAGATGGTCGCCTGAAACTGGAAGGGTACAATCAGGAAGAGCTAATCCAGTTGGCTCAAGACTATTCTGGTCAGCTTTACTATCGCTCGCAGAATCGCTCTGCTATGATTTATATTAAGGAAAAATAGAGAGAATAATATGCAACTACAATTTTTAGGTACAGGAGCAGGTCAGCCGTCTAAGGCTCGCAATGTATCCAGTCTGGTTTTGAAATTATTGGATGAAATCAATGAAATCTGGATGTTTGATTGCGGTGAAGGAACCCAGAATCGTATTTTAGAGACAACGATTCGTCCTAGAAAGATTAGAAAAATTTTTATCACTCATCTGCATGGGGATCATATTTTTGGTCTGCCGGGTTTTCTCTCCAGTCGAGCATTTCAAGCCAATGAAGAGCAAACTGATATTGAAATCTATGGACCAGTTGGCATCAAAAGTTTTGTCATGACAAGTCTGCGTGTGTCAGGGTCTCGTCTGCCTTATCGGATTCATTTTCATGAGTTTGATGAAAAAAGCTTAGGGAAAATTTTGGAAACTGACAAATTTACAGTTTATGCCGAGAAGCTAGACCACAGTATTTTTTGTGTGGGTTATCGCATTATGCAGAAAGACTTAGAGGGAACCTTGGATGCAGAGAAGTTAAAAGCTGCGGGGCTTCCTTTTGGGCCTCTCTTTGGTAAGGTAAAAAATGGAGAGGATGTAGTGCTAGAAGACGGAACAAAGATTATAGCAGCGGATTACATTTCAGCTCCGCGACCTGGCAAGATCATTACTATTCTGGGAGATACACGTAAAACGCATGCCAGTGTGCGGCTTGCTGTTAATGCAGATGTTTTGGTGCACGAGTCTACTTATGGTAAAGGGGACGAAAGAATTGCTAAAAATCACGGGCATTCTACTAATATGCAGGCAGCAGAAGTTGCTAGAGATGCTGGTGCCAAGCGCCTCCTTCTCAATCATATTAGCGCACGCTTTCTGTCGAAAGATATTGGTCAAATGCGCAAAGATGCCAGTTCCATTTTTAAAAACGTTCACTTGGTCAAGGATTTAGAAGAAGTAGAACTATAAAATTTTAGCGAGAATCAGCTAGAGGAAAGAAATTCATGAATCTATTATTTGTCAGACATGGGAAAGATTCTGATCAACACAGAGGTGGCTGGAGTCAGCTCGATTTGCTTCCTGAGGGAAAAAGGGAAGCAAAAATGTTAGCAGATTACTTAGTCCGATACAAAGAAGACTACCATTTTACAAAAATTATTACGAGTGATTTAAAAAGAGCTGAGACAACTGCAACAATTTTAGTGGAGGCGCTTCAACTGCCGTTGGAGAAAGAAAGCAGCTTACGAGAAACGAATAATGGTGATTTAGCAGGAATGTTAAATAGTGAAGCTGATCAAAAATTTCCTCGTCTTTATTTTAGAAGTCTTGCAATGGACGAGCATTATCCAAATGGAGAAAGCCCGATAGAATTTTATCAACGGATAAAAACTTGGTTTGAACTTTTTTTGAAGGAAAATCATAACTCAGATGAGATGCAAATTGTGGTCACACATGGTGGAGTAATCAACATTATCTATCATTTAGTGAACCAAATAGAATGGACGAATAAAAGCAATCTATTTCACGTCAAACATTGCAGCATTAGTATATTGAATACAAAAACGCTTGTTTTTGAGGTTGAAAACCAAACGGATTTTTTAGAAGAAAAATAAGGAGAACACATGCGAACAATCGTTATTACAGGGGCTAGTGGCGGTGTGGCTCAGGAAATGGTGAAGTTGTTGCCAAATGACCAGCTGATTTTAGTGGGACGCAGTCAAGAAAAATTAATAAAACTTTATTCAAATCATGCGCATTGCGAATTCGTTGAGTTGGATATTACAGATTACAAAGCTTTAGAAGCTTTTAATGAAGAAATTTACCAGAAGTATGCTCAGGTGGATGTTCTAGTCAACAATGCTGGTTACGGGATTTTTGAGGAATTTGACAAGATTAGCAACGAAGATATTCATGCCATGTTTGAGGTCAATACGTTTGCTCTGATGAATCTGTCTCGTCTTTTCGGAGAGCAGATGAAGCAAGCGGGTCATGGGCATATTGTCAATCTTGTTAGTACAGCTGGGCTGATTGCCAGTGCCAAATCCAGTCTTTACTCGGCTACCAAGTTTGCTGGAATTGGCTTTTCTAATGCTTTGCGCTTAGAGCTCATGCCTTACAATGTCTATGTGACCACCGTTAATCCGGGACCAATTAAGACGGCTTTCTTTGACAAAGCTGACCCTGACGGTAGTTATGTTAAGGCAGTTGATAAGTATATTTTAGAAGCGGATGTCGTTGCTAAGCAAATTGTGGACAATTTTGGAAAGAAGAAACGGGAGCTGACGATGCCTTTCGCTCTGAAAGCAGCCCACAAACTTTATACGCTTTTTCCAAATATTGGTGATAAACTAGCTAGTAAAATGTTTAATTATAAGTAGGAGAATTTTATGGATGTGACAGCTTACAAAGAATTTTTAAAACAACCTTGGGGTAAGCTTTATTATGATATTCTCTTTGCTCAGCTAGCACATATAAAAAACAAGAAAGTACTGGATTTCGGTAGTGGTTTTGGTCTGGTAGCAGATTTTTTAGCACAAAACAATCAGGTAACAGCCATAGAGCCAAATGGCGAAATGATTGCAGAGCGGAAGCAGAATTTTCATTATCATCAACTACAAGGCAGTCTGGAATTGTTGAAGGAAATTCCAAGTGCTCGTTTTGACCTGATCGTTTGCCACAATGTTCTGGAGTATGTGGATGAGCCAGCTCTTTACCTAGCTGAATTTAGCAGATTGCTGAAAAAAGGCGGACAGATTTCTCTCATCAAGCACAATGAAGTGGGGCGAATCATGCAGACTGTTGTGTTTGCAAATGATACAAATTTAGCATTGGATTTATTATCAGGTAAGTCCTATCAATCACATACAATGGGGCAAGCAACCTATTATGAAATAGCAGACGTATTACAAAAAGCTGACACTGAACTGACTGTTCAGGACTATCAAGGAATCCGAATTTTCTATGGTCTGCAAGACAATGCAGTGAAGACTGCTAATGACTGGCGGGAAAAGATGCTGGAGGTAGAGCTTGTAGTTTGCCAACAGTCTCCTTATCGAGATATTGCGGCTTTTCAGCATATTTGGCTACAAAAAGGAGGCAAGAATGATTCGTTATTTTGCAAATAGACAAATTACAATTGAAGACTTACTTCCACTTTATCAATCTGTTAGCTGGACCAACTATACAGAACGGTCAGATATGTTAGAACAAGCATTTCAGCACTCACTATTTACTGTATCAGCCTATGATGGGGAACAGTTAGTTGGTCTCCTTCGAGCAGTCGGAGACGGATTTTCTAGTGTTTTCATTCAGGACTTGTTAGTTTTTTCGTCTTATCAGCGCCAAGGTATCGGTCGAGAATTGGTTCGACAAACGCTGGAGACATTTGCAGATGTTTATCAGATTCAGCTAGTAACAGAGCAGTCAGACAAAAATTTAGCCTTTTATCGCTCTTTAGGATTTCGGGAACTGTCGGATTTGAATTGCACGGGTTTGATTTATAGAGGTAAAAGCTATTAGATAAATGCTTGTGTATAAAATTGGAGGTTTGGGCTAGTGAAAGCTAGTCTTTTCGTGTTATAATAGACTTTATATTGCAACAGAAAGATAAAAGCATGATTACATCAAAATATGATTGGCAGATTGCCACAAATTTTTCAGATGAGGGTTTTATTAAAAAAGCTAAAAAACTTGGCTTGGAGGCTTCGGTAGCTAATCTGGTCTACCAGAGAGGAATTCAGACAGAAGAAGCACTGCGAGATTTTCTAGAGCCTAGTTTGGACCAGCTGCATGATCCTTATGAACTGCATGATATGGATAAGGCAGTGACGCGCATTCGTCAAGCGATTGAAAATTATGAGCAGATCTTGATTTATGGCGATTATGATGCGGATGGCATGACTTCGGCTTCTATTGTTAAAGAAGCACTAGAACAACTTGGAGCAGAGTGTCAGGTCTATTTGCCCAATCGATTTACAGACGGTTATGGTCCTAACGCGAGTGTTTACAAGTATTTTATTGAAAATCAGGGAATTTCACTCATCGTTACAGTGGATAATGGAGTTGCAGGACATGAAGCAATCGAACTAGCTCAGTCTATGGGAGTGGATGTCATTGTGACGGATCACCATTCTATGCCAGAGGTACTTCCTGATGCTTATGCAATTATTCACCCAGAACATCCGGAAGCTGATTATCCTTTTAAGCATTTAGCTGGCTGCGGTGTAGCTTTTAAGTTAGCGACTGCTCTTTTAGAGGAAGTACAAGTAGAGTTGCTAGATCTAGTCGCTATTGGAACTATCGCAGATATGGTCAGCCTAACGGATGAAAATCGCATTCTGGTCAAATATGGGCTAAGCGTCCTCAAAAATACTCAACGAATCGGCTTGCAGGAGCTTTTTAAGATTGCAGGTATTCAGGAAAATGAAGTGGATGAAGAAACAGTCGGTTTTCAAATAGCCCCTAGACTCAATGCTCTAGGTCGATTGGATGATCCAAATCCTGCTATTGAACTTCTGACGGGTTTTGATGAAGATGAAGTGCGTGATATTGCCCTGATGATTAACCAGAAAAATGAAGAGCGCAAAGAGATTGTTCAGAAGATTTATGATGAAGCCAAGACCATGGTTGATCCCGATAATCCTGTTCAAGTTCTAGCTAGTGAAGGTTGGAATCCAGGTGTTTTGGGAATTGTGGCAGGTCGGCTTTTGGAAGAATTACACCAGCCGGTCATCGTCTTGAATATTGAAAATGATTTGGCAAAAGGCAGCGCCCGCAGCATTGAAGCAGTTGATATTTTTGAAGCGTTAGACCCTCATCGAGATTTATTTGTGGCTTTTGGTGGGCATGCAGGGGCAGCTGGGATGACTCTAGAGGCCAGCAAGTTAGAAGCACTCAGTCAGGTTTTGGTAGCATATATTGAAGATAATCAAGTGGATTTGTCCACTAAGAATGAGCTCTTTTTGGATGAGGAATTATCCTTGCCAGATTTGACACTAGAGCCCCTCAAAAACTTTGAAAAGTTAGCTCCTTTTGGCATGGACAATAAAAAGCCTGTTTTTTATTTGAAAGATTTTAAGGTTGAAAATGCCCACACCATGGGGGCGGGAAATACTCACCTTAAGCTGAAAATTTCTCAGGCTGACGCAGTTTTTGAGGTAGTAGCTTTTGGTCTAGGTAATCTTGCAACAGAATTTTCCCAAACTAAAAACTTAGAGCTGGCGGTTACTCTGTCGGTCAATAAATGGAATGGTCAAACTAGTCTCCAGCTTATGCTGGTGGATGCTAGGGTCAATGGGATTCAGCTCTTTAATATCCGAGGTAAAAATGCTCCTTTGCCTGAAAATGTGCCCGTCCTGCGTTTTTCAGAAGAAATGCCTAATTTGGAAAAGAGCAGAGCAGTTGTGGTGTATGACTTGCCTGAACGCCTAAATCAGCTCAAAGTAATCATTCAGCAAGGACATTTTGAAGCAATTTACTTTAAAAATGAGATTGCTCAGCCCTATTATCTGACAGGTTTCGGAACGAGAGACCAGTTTGCAAAACTCTATAAAACAATTTATCAATTTCCAGAGTTTGACATTCGTTATAAGCTCAAAGAACTAGCTGTTTATCTCAAGATTGACCCAATTCTACTCATCAAGATGATTCAGATATTTGAAGAGCTGGACTTTGTGACAATTCAAGATGGAGTGATGCAAGTAAACAAAAAAGCAGAAAAAAAGGCTATTGAAAACAGCCATATTTATCAAGAACTGAAGAAAACAGTCAAAGAGCAGGAGCTTATGGCTCTGGGAACGGTGCAGGAAATTTATGATTATCTGATAGAAAAAGATGAATTTTCAAACTAAATTTTAGATGAACTATTTATTGGTCTCGCACCGAAGGCTGCGAGACGGACTGAAAGTCGCATAATAAAAAAGTCATGAGTAAGATGGATCTCATGACTTTATTGTTTATATAAGTATTACTATCAGCTTGTGTTACCTACTGCAAATTCACTTTATTTTTGAGGATATAATACGTTCCGGCATAGTAGATAAGCCCTAAAAGAAGATAGGCTATGACTCCGCTCAAACTACCTAAAGAAGTTGAAAGTGATGGGAAAGCCGAAACGCTCAAATTAGCGACGATAAGCAGAGAAAAATAAATTCCAAAATAAGTTAGAAAGGCTATTGCAGTGCGGTGATCTTGGAAGAGTTGACCGATAGAGATAGAAAGATAAATCAATAGGATATTTGGGATAAGGACTACAAGATAGTATCCAAATGATTTCAAGGCTTCACCAGTCATTTCCCAAAAGTGTTTACCAAGTAATCGAACAACTGTTTCAATTTCAGATTGTGTATGAAAAGCAGTTCCCACAATAAGGGCAATGATGAAAAAACTAAGAAATAATGCAATGGTACTAAGAATCGTCCATATAATAGCGCCAAGTAATTTTGAAAGGATAATTTGGTGTTCATTAACTGGTAAGGTGAGCGTTAGGTATCCTTCTCTTTCATAAACACTATTTTTAAAACGACGAATAATCAGAAAGAGTGTTGAAATTGCAAGTGCCACAAGGAGACCTGAGAAAATCAGCATTGTAAAACCGAAGAAAGTACTTGTCATACTCCCTGCTTCATTAGTAGAAGACTGCAAACGGTCGAAAAAGTTCCTTCCATTTGCAAAATGTCTTAGCCAAAGTCCAATACTAATAGATAGAAAGAGTACGATTCCATATAATCCTAAATACCACTTATTTACATTTTTAAATTCATATTTTAATAAATTCCAAAACATAGTTAATCTCCTTCATTTATCTTAAGCTTTAAATTCTTGTCGGAAGAGTTGGTCAATGGATCCACCAGACTCATAACGAATATCATCTACATTGCCTTGCCGAACGACCTTGCCATTATCAATAAAGATAATTTCATCTAAGATTGGTTCAATATCTGAAATCAAATGTGTTGAAATGAGAACAGAAGCACTAGGTGAATAATTGTTGATAATCGTTTGTAAAATGTAGTCTCGTGCTGCTGGATCAACTCCTCCAATTGGTTCATCAAGAACATAAAGTTTGGCTTGGCGGCTCATGACCAAAATCAACTGAACTTTTTCTTTGTTTCCTTTGGATAATTTTTTGAATGCTAGATTTTCGTCAATGTGAAGATCTTGTAACAAGGCTTGAGCACGCTCCATCTCAAAATCTGCATAGAAAGATTGAAAGTACTGCAAAGCATCTTTGACTTTCATTTTTTCATTCAGGTAGGTCGTATCTGGTAAATAAGATACGATTTTTTTGGTTTCTGGTGACGGTTGAAGCCCATTGATGAGAACTTTCCCATCATTTGGCTGGAGCAAACCATTGATAAGTTTAATTATAGTTGTCTTTCCAGAGCCATTTGGACCGAGCAAGCCGATAATTTTTCCAGCTTCGATTTCAAAATTGATGTGTTCTAAAGCAAGTGTGCTGCCGTAGGATTTTGAGACATTTTCAAATGCAAGTAAGACCATTTCCTAAACTCCTTTTATATAATCTTCAACAATTGTTGGTAATTCTTCTTTCTGATAACCAAAATGAATCATACCATTTACAAATTTTTCCACTTCCTCCTTAGAAAGTTTTTGTCTTGCTTGTAAAATCAAGTCGCGATTATCTGTGACGAAACGTCCTGATGTTCGTTGAGAATAGACAAATCCTTCTTTTTCCAAGTCAGATAAAGCACGCTGGATTGTATTGGGATTGACCCCCGCTTCAGCAGCCAATTCTCTGACGGCAGGTAGCTTTTCGCCAGCTTGCAGTTGATTGGAGATGATTTGTAATTTTATCCTGTCCATGATTTGTAAATAAATGGGCAGATTATTATCAAAAGTCCAACTCATGATTTCTCCTTTCTTCTGTATCTTTGTACTAATTAAATAATACAGTATTTTTTAAAAAATAGCAAGCCTTTAGAAAAAACTTCTATTATTTTTTCTTTAGCAAGCAAGCCAGAAATTTAGTATAATAGAAAAAAGAAGAATCAAAGGAGGATGCCGTGGTTGCTCAATTAGATACCAAAACTGTTTATACATTTATGGATAGTTTGATTTCTATAAAAAAATATGTAGAAACAGCTAAAAATTTAGGCTATCAAACTCTAGGGATAATGGACATTGACAATCTCTATGGAGTTTATCATTTCATGGAAACGGCGATCGAGCAAGGAATTCAGCCGCTTTTAGGCGTGGAAATGACCTTGGATTACGCTGGACTTCCTCTTAATCTTCGCTTTCTAGCTCTTGATAGTCAAGGGTATCGCAATTTAATGAAACTTTCTACTTTAAAAATGATAGGAAAAAGCAAGTGGGAAGAATTTCAGCATTTATTGGAAGGAATAGCGGTTATTGTGCCTGTGTTTGAGGGCATTGAAGCCTTAGACTTGGGACGAGAGTTTTATATTGGCGTATTTTCTGACACTCCTAAGCAGGCGTTTCCTCATCCAACCTTGCCTTTGCAGACAGTTCGCTATTTTGATACAGGGGATTTAGAAACCTTGCAAATGCTATGTGCCATTCGTGAAAATAGTAGCTTGCGGGAAGTTGGAAATTTGCCAAATCACGACTACCTCTTATCACCTGAGCAATTCACACAATCCTTTCAAGAAAATTATCCAGAAAGTCTGGATAATTTAAAGCAGCTAGTTGCAGGCATTCATTATGAAATCAATACAGAGTTAAAATTACCGCGCTTTAATCCAGAACAATCAGCGGTAAAGGAACTACGAGAACGGGCAGAAGCAGGCTTGGAGAAAAAAGGGCTGAATGGTTCGATTTATAAAGAACGATTGCAGCAAGAGCTGTCTGTCATCCACCAAATGGGTTTTGACGACTACTTTTTGATTGTCTGGGATTTATTGCGCTTTGGTCGCAGTCAGGGATATTATATGGGCATGGGACGTGGTTCTGCCGTTGGAAGCCTAGTTGCCTATGCGCTAGAGATTACAGGGATTGATCCTGTCGAAAAGGGCCTCCTTTTTGAGCGTTTTTTAAATGTGGAACGTTATACTATGCCCGATATTGATATTGACATTCCTGATGTCTATCGTCCAGAATTTATCCGCTATGTCCGCGATCGCTATGGAACCATGCATGCAGCTCAAATCGTGACCTATTCGACCTTTGGAGCTAAGCAAGCGATTCGTGATGTTTTTAAACGCTACGGTGTTCCAGAGTATGAATTGACCAATATTACCCGTAAAATTAGTTTCCGTGATAATCTGACATCTGCTTATGAAAAAAATATGTCTTTCCGCCAAATTATCAACAGTAAGCTGGAATATCAAAAAGCTTTTGAAATTGCGAAAAAAATCGAAGGAAATCCTCGTCAAACTTCTATCCATGCAGCAGGTGTCGTGATGAGTGACAATGACCTGACAGATCACATTCCGCTTAAATATGGGGAAGATATGTATATCACGCAATACGATGCGCATGGTGTTGAGAGTAACGGTCTGCTCAAGATGGATTTCCTTGGCTTGCGCAATCTAACCTTTGTCCAACGAATGAAAGAAGCAGCCTTGGAGAAATACGGTGTCGCTATTGATATTGCAAAGATTAACTTAGAAGACACAGCAACCTTACAGCTTTTTGCTGCTGGCAGAACTAAAGGGATTTTTCAATTTGAGCAAGCAGGTGCCATTAACCTTTTGAAACGAGTGCAGCCAGCTCGATTTGAAGAAGTGGTTGCAACAACCTCACTCAATCGTCCAGGAGCTAGTGACTATATAGATAATTTTGTCAGAAGAAAGCATGGACAAGAAAAAGTAGAAATGCTGGACTCAAGTTTGGAAGACATCTTGGCGCCAACTTACGGCATTATGCTCTATCAAGAGCAAGTAATGCAAGTAGCGCAACGGTTTGGGGGCTTTTCACTGGGGAAGGCTGACATTTTACGTCGTGCTATGGGGAAGAAAAATGTTGCCGAAATGCACAAAATGGAAGCAGAGTTTGTCACAGGAGCTCTCGAACTTGGGCATTCTGAAACTAAAGCAAAAGAAGTATTTGCAGTTATGGAAAAGTTTGCAGGTTATGGCTTCAACCGTAGTCACGCTTATGCCTATTCTGCACTTGCTTTTCAGTTGGCTTATTTTAAGGCACATTATCCTGATATTTTCTTTGATATTATGCTGAATTATTCAAGCAGTGATTACATCACAGATGCGCTAGAATTCGACTTCCAAGTTGCTTCTTTAAATATCAATAACATTCCTTATAGAGATAAGTTTCAAGACAAGCAGATTTATTTAGGGTTAAAAAATATCAAAGGCTTACCACGTGATGTTGCTTATTGGATTATTGAAAATCGTCCTTTTTCAAATGTAGAAGACTTCGTTTTGAAGTTGCCAACGCAATATCATAAGGTTCAGTTACTAACTCCTTTAGTGCAAGTTGGTTTATTTGATGTATTTGAAAAAAATCGTCAAAAAATCCTGCAAAATCTTCCGAATTTATTTGTCTTTGCGGATGAGCTGGGTAGTCTTTTTGCAGATACAAATTATAGCTGGACAGAAGCAGAGGATTATACAGAAGCAGAAAAATTTGAGTTAGAAAAAGAAATTATCGGTGTCGGTTTGAGCGAGCATCCCTTGGTAAAACTTGCAAAATCTGCTACTCAAGCCTTTACCCCTATTCAAGACTTGGTTGAAAACAATCATGCAACGATTTTAGTAGAGATTTTGTCCATTCGTGTTATCCGTACCAAAACGGGTGAAAATATGGCCTTCTTACAAGTGAGTGATGCTAAAAGAAAAATGGAGGTAACAGTCTTTCCAGATGCTTTTAAACAGTTCAGCAAAGGTTTGCATGAAAAAGGCTTTTATTATCTGACTGGTCGGGTTCAAAAACGCGAGGAGCGTTTGCAGTTAATTTTAAATGATTTGCAGGAAGCTATCACCGAACGTTTTTGGATACAAGTAGAAGATCATGAAAGCGATGCAGCAATATCCGCTATTTTACGACAATTTCGAGGAGATATTCCGGTTGTTCTTCGATATGAAAATGAAAGAAAAACAGTAGCAATTACTCAATATCGTGTTCAAAAATCAGAGAAATTACAAGAAGAATTGAAAAAAATAACCATGAAAACGATTTATCAATAAAAAATTAGGAAAAAAGAAGAATTTTGGTTTTGATTGTGGTATAATCAAGGGTGAATGTAAAAAGAAAAAGGAGCACAAACGAATGAAACGTATTGCTGTTTTGACTAGTGGTGGTGATGCCCCTGGTATGAATGCTGCTATCCGTGCAGTTGTTCGTAAAGCAATTTCAGAAGGAATGGAAGTTTACGGTATCTATGACGGTTATGCCGGTATGGTTGCTGGTGAGATCTATCCACTTGATGCTGCATCAGTTGGAGATATTATTTCACGTGGTGGTACTTTCCTTCACTCAGCTCGTTATCCAGAATTTGCCCAATTAGAAGGACAATTAAAAGGGATTGAGCAACTTAAAAAACATGGTATTGAAGGAGTCGTAGTTATCGGTGGTGATGGTTCTTACCATGGTGCTATGCGTTTGACAGAACATGGTTTTCCAGCTGTCGGACTTCCTGGTACGATTGACAATGATATTGTTGGTACAGACTTTACAATCGGCTTTGATACTGCTGTAACAACTGCAATGGACGCCATTGATAAGATTCGTGACACATCATCTAGTCACCGTCGTACTTTTGTTGTTGAAGTCATGGGACGCAATGCTGGAGACATCGCTCTCTGGGCTGGTATTGCTACAGGAGCCGATGAAATCATCGTTCCCGAAGAAGGCTTCAAGATTGAAGATATCGTCGCTAGCATTAAACGTGGCTATGAAGAAGGTAAGAAACATAACATTATCGTTCTGGCAGAAGGTGTCATGTCGGCGAATGAGTTTGGCAAGAAATTGAAAGAAGCTGGTGATGTGAGTGACCTCCGTGTGACCGAACTTGGACATATTCAACGTGGTGGTTCACCAACTGCACGTGACCGTGTTCTTGCTTCACGTATGGGTGCTCATGCTGTTAGCCTTCTTAAAAAGGGCATTGGTGGTGTTGCAGTTGGTATTCGCAACGAACAAATGGTTGAAAATCCAATCCTCGGTACAGCAGAAGAAGGTGCTTTGTTTAGTTTAACTGAAGACGGCAAGATTATTGTTAATAATCCACACAAAGCTGATCTTGATCTCGCTAAATTAAACCGTAGCATTTCAATGTAATTTTAATTTGTTATCCTGGTCATAAAGACCATTAAATAAAAAGGAGTTTTCATATATCATGAATAAACGTGTAAAAATCGTTGCAACTTTAGGTCCTGCGGTAGAAATCCGTGGTGGTAAAAGATTCGGTGAAGACGGATATTGGGGCGAAAAACTTGACGTTGAAGCATCAGCGCAAAATATCGCTAAATTGATCGAAGCTGGAGCTAACACTTTCCGTTTCAACTTCTCACATGGTGACCACGCAGAGCAAGGTGACCGTATGGCTACTGTTCATCGTGCTGAAGAAATTGCTGGTCAAAAAGTTGGTTACCTTCTTGACACTAAAGGTCCTGAAATCCGTACAGAATTATTTGAAGGCGATGCTAAAGAATATTCTTACAAAACAGGTGAAAAAATCCGTGTTGCAACTAAACAAGGTATCAAATCAACTCGTGAAGTTATCGCATTGAATGTTGCTGGTGCACTTGATATCTATGACGATGTTGAAGTTGGAAAACAAGTTCTTGTTGATGACGGTAAACTTGGTCTTCGCGTTATTGCAAAAGATCCTGCTACACGTGAATTTGAAGTAGAAGTTGAAAACGACGGTATTATCGCTAAACAAAAAGGTGTTAATATTCCAAATACAAAAATTCCTTTCCCAGCACTTGCTGAACGTGACAATGACGATATTCGTTTTGGTCTTGAACAAGGAATCAACTTTATTGCTATTTCATTCGTACGTACTGCAAAAGACGTCAACGAAGTTCGCGCAATCTGTGAAGAAACTGGTAATGGACATGTGAAATTGTTCGCTAAAATCGAAAACCAACAAGGTATCGAAAACTTGGATGAAATCCTTGAAGTAGCGGACGGTATCATGATTGCTCGTGGTGATATGGGTATTGAAGTACCATTTGAAATGGTTCCAGTTTACCAAAAAATGATTATCACAAAAGTCAATGCAGCTGGTAAAATTGCGATCACAGCAACAAACATGCTTGAAACAATGACTGAAAAACCACGTGCGACTCGTTCAGAAGTATCAGACGTATTTAACGCTGTTATTGATGGAACAGATGCGACAATGCTTTCAGGTGAATCTGCAAATGGTAAATACCCACTTGAATCTGTAACAACAATGGCTACAATTGATAAAAACGCTCAAACTCTATTGAACGAGTATGGACGCTTGTCATCAGTTGACTACGCACGTAGTTCTAAAACAGAAGTTGTGGCTTCAGCTGTTAAAGATGCTACAAACTCAATGGACATCAAATTGGTCGTAACAATGACTGAATCAGGAAATACAGCTCGTTTGATTTCTAAGTATCGTCCAGATGCTGATATCTTGGCAATTACATTCGATGAATTGACACAACGTTCATTGATGTTGAACTGGGGTGTTATTCCAGTAGTAACTGAAAAACCTGCATCTACTGATGATATGTTTGAAGTTGCTGAAAAAGTTGCTCTTGAAAGTGGTCTTGTAGAATCTGGCGACAATATTGTGATTGTAGCTGGTGTGCCAGTCGGAACTGGTGGAACAAACACAATGCGTATCCGTACAGTACGGTAATCTATCTCATTCAGAAAAAACTAGTCTATCAATCCAACGATTATCTGATTGATAGGCTTTTTAGTTGCAAATGGGAGCAGAGATAACAGTTGACTTTCCTACCTTTGTTTATTTTCTGAAAACATGATATAATGAGTAGAAGAAGAGGAGAGACTATGGTTAAAAGAGATTTAATTAGGAATGTTATTTTTTTATCTATTGTTGTGGTAATCATTGCTTGTTTGCGAATTTTTATTTTTACACCATACAGGATTACTGTAAAAGATGCGAATCATTTTTTACAAGATAAAGATGTTGTTGTTGCCAATAAAAACGAAGAAATCAAAAGAGATGATTTTGTCTTGTACGAGGTGAAGGGAAAAGAGCATGTCGGACGTGTCATTGGTCTAGGAAATGACTCCGTTGTTTATATGGATGATGTTCTTTACTTAAATAATAAAATCAAGTCAGAAGATTATTTAACGAAGGCTAAGGAAGAATACTTAGCAAAAGCTACTAGTACAGGTTATTTCACTCATGATTTCACCATTCAGACATTAACTAAATCGAATGCAAATAAAATTCCAGCGCAGTCATATCTGATTCTGAATGATAATCGGCAAGATATGGAAGATAGTCGGAAGTTTGGCTTGATTACAGAGAAACAAATTAAAGGAGTTATCTCATTTAGAGTACTCCCGTTTAATCAATTTGGATTTATTAAAACAAAGTAGTTCAACTATTTTGTTTTTTTATTCTTTGGAAAATGAAGTTTTTGCGATATTTAGTAAAAATTTATGGATATATTTGCAAAAAGATGTTGAAAATATAAAAATTTTTGATATAATGATAAATATTTATTTAGGAGGTGTACGCATGAACTATATTTTTGAAGTTTTGCCAAGCTTATTGAATGGCGCATTGGTGACTTTGCAAGTATTTGTTTTAGTCTTAGTTTTATCCATACCACTTGGAATTGTGATTTCCTTTTTAATGCAGATCCACTTTAAGCTGCTTCATTGGCTTATAAATATTTATATTTGGATTATGCGCGGTACACCTCTCTTGCTACAACTGATTTTTATTTATTATGTTTTGCCAAGCATTGGTGTGCGTTTGGATCGGCTTCCAGCGGCTATCATAGCATTCACGCTAAATTATGCTGCTTATTTCGCCGAAATTTTCCGTGGTGGGATTTTATCTATTCCAGCAGGGCAATATGAGGCGGCTAAGGTTTTGAAGTTTACACCATTTCAAACGATACGGTTTATTATTTTACCGCAAGTTGTCAAAGTGGTGCTTCCGAGTGTCTTTAATGAAGTGATGACGTTGGTAAAAGATACATCCCTTGTTTATGCGCTTGGTGTTTCCGACTTAATCTTGGCTAGTCGGACTGCAGCCAATCGTGATGCGAGTTTAGCACCGATGTTTATAGCAGGGGCTATTTACCTTGTCTTGATTGGTCTTGTGACGATTGTATCGAAGCAAGTTGAAAAGAGATATAGTTATTATAAGTAGGAGGCGCTTATGTTAGAATTAAAGAATATTAGCAAACGTTTTGGCGAAAAGCAAATTATTTCCGACTTGAATTTAAAGGTGCCAGAAAAGCAAATCCTTGCCATTGTAGGACCGTCTGGCGGCGGGAAAACGACATTATTGCGGATGTTGGCTGGCTTGGAAACAATTGATTCGGGTGACATTATTTATAATGGAGAAGAGCTGCCCTTGGATGAACTTGAAAAACGTAATTTATTGGGATTTGTGTTTCAAGATTTTCAGCTATTTCCACATTTAACGGTTCTTGAGAATTTAACTTTATCACCCATTAAAACAAAAAATGTCGCAAAAGAGGATGCAGAAAAGAAAGCAATTAGCTTATTGAACCGATTGGGGTTAGCAGAACATGTAAATGCTTATCCTTATTCTTTATCAGGTGGTCAAAAACAACGTGTAGCATTAGCTCGTGCGATGATGATTGACCCAGAAATTATCGGTTATGATGAGCCAACTTCCGCATTGGACCCGGAATTGCGTCTTGAAGTTGAAAAGTTGATTCTTCAGAATCGTGAGCTAGGAATGACGCAAATTGTAGTGACCCATGATTTGCAGTTTGCGGAAAATATCGCAGATACGATTCTTAAAGTTCAGCCTAAATAGGAGGAGAATATGAAGATAAAACGTTATGTTCTTGCGATCTGTGGTTTGATTCTCTTTTTGCTCCTTACAGCTTGTAGCAACGTTAGCAACCCTAAAGTAGATAATTGGTCAAAATACCAACAAAAAAAGAGCATTACTATTGGTTTTGACAATACATTTGTTCCTATGGGATTTGAACAAAAAAATGGTCAATATGTTGGTTTTGATATTGATTTGGCAAATGCTGTCTTTAAAGAATATGGGATAAAAGTGAATTGGCAGCCGATTGATTGGGACATGAAAGAAACTGAGCTCACAAATGGAACGATTGATCTTATCTGGAATGGGTATTCGGCAACTGATGAGCGACGAAAGAAAGTACAGTTCACCATTCCTTATATGAAAAATGAACAAGTACTGGTTACTAAAAAATCATCGAACATTGCAAAAACAGCTGACATGAAGGATAAAATTCTTGGTGCTCAGACGGGTTCTTCGGGTTACGATGAGTTTGAAGCTCATCCGGAGCTTTTGAAGAATCTAGTTAAAAATCATAAAGCTGCTCAATATCAAAGTTTTACAGAGGCGTTGATTGATTTGCAAAATAGCCGGATTGATGGATTGTTGATTGACCGAGTTTATGCCAATTATTATTTAAAAGAAGAGGGGATTTTGCAGGATTATTATGTTTTCCCAGCCGGATTTGATAGTGAATCATTTGCAGTTGGCGCTAGAAAAACGGATAAGCAGCTCGTTGAAAATATAAACCAAGCATTTAAAAAATTATATCAAACAGGTCAATTTCAAAAAATAGCAGACAAGTGGTTTGGTGAGGATATTGTGGCAGATGAAGTCAAAAAATGAGAGAACATCTGATTGTTGCCCCAATCACCCACAGAAGAAGTAAAGACAAAACCCAAAGTTTTCGCTAGGAGTATCATCTTAGTGAGGGCTTGGGGTTTGATGATTTATTGATTGTGAGAAATGAGGGCCAAATTAGTTTGCTTTACTGATAAATTCCTAAAAATTATAGGCTGAGAATACTTTTATCTCAGCCTTATTTTTATAGTAAAACTCCTTATTAGCCTTGTAGGAGCGAGATAAGAAAGTCGATTTCTATGGCATTACGACTGTTGTTCGCTCTCGTTTTTTCGTGTTTCCTGATGGAAAATATTCTGCCACGTTTCGTGACGACGCCAAAGGCTGGTATGAATAATCCCGTCTTCTTCGTAGCAAATTAGTTTGGTTTTTTGGCTGATAGAAGTTAATTGGAAATTTCTGATAGGAGATTGTTTCCCTTTTTCGATTTGAAATTCCTCTTTGTTCATTTGGCAGCCATCCTGAGAAATGTACACAAATTCAGGTGCTAGTAAATCCTCTAATTGGCTTCCCTGATCAACCAATTGCTCTCTCATAAAGAGCTTTCGATAAACATTGTCCAATATTTCATCTTCGGGGATAGGAGCAGGCTCAATGTGGATGTCAATATCAAAGACACCAAAGCGCTCTTTGAGCATATTTTCAACCTGATCGGCAATTTCGTGGCTTTCATAGACAGACAAGTCGGGATTCATTTCTAAAATGAGGTCAAGATAGATGTTGCTACCGTAGGTTCGCCCTCTTTGAGATTTAACACGGGAAATTTTAGGAATTTCTAAAATGGCTTCTTTGTATTCTTTTAAAAGATTTTCATCAAAGCCGTCTGATAGACTAAAAGAAGATTCCATGAAAATTTCATAAGCCGTTTTAAGGATGAAAAAGGTAATGACGATAGCGACCAGTTTATCTACAATCGGGAAATTGAAGGCGCTTGCGATGATTGCAATGGTTGTACCAAGCGAAGTAATAGCATCAGATAAATTGTCTTTGGCAGCTGCGTCGAGTGCTTTAGACTGAGCTTTTTTTGCTAAGGCTTTATTGTAAAAATACACTCCTGTCATGACCAAAGCGGAAATAATCCCGACGATGGCGCCTAAGGGATCGATAGTCGTTTCTTGGTTAGAGATGATTTTTTGAACGGTATCAATTAAAACATCAAATCCGACAAAAAACATGATAAGAGAAGTGATAAGGCTAGCTAAATCTTCAATTTTCCAGTGACCAAATTTGTGGTCCGTGTCAGCTGGCTTGCGTGCCATACGAAGTCCTATTAAAACGGCAATATTAGCAACAATATCTGAAACATTATTAAAACCATCGGCTGTCAAACTGGAGGATTGTAAGACAGATCCGGCAATGATTTTAGCAATGGATAAAACGATATAGGCTAGAATGGCTAAGATAGCACCACGCTCTGCGAGTTTAAGATTCTTTGCTGGATTATTCATGCGTTTTCCTTTCAGAATGTTTATTATAACGCTTTTTAAATGATTTTTCAAACTTTTATGAGGAAGAACTAAAGCAAAGATTTTCTTTTCTAGTTTAGCTTATGAGTGATTTTTGTTATAATAGAATCATTGACTTTGAAAGAGGAAAAAAGATGAATCCCTTATTAACTGGTATGAATGACCGTCAGGCGGAGGCAGTTCAAACAACGGAAGGACCTTTACTGATTATGGCAGGAGCTGGGTCTGGGAAAACCCGTGTTTTAACTCACCGTATTGCTTATTTGATTGATGAAAAGTTAGTCAATCCTTGGAATATCTTAGCGATTACCTTTACCAATAAAGCAGCTCGTGAGATGAAGGAGCGTGCTTACACTCTCAATCCAGCGACAGAGGATTGCTTGATTGCGACTTTTCACTCAATGTGCGTGCAGATTTTGCGTCGGGAAGCTGACCATATCGGCTATAACCGCAATTTTACGATTGTCGATCCTGGCGAGCAGCGAACTTTGATGAAACGAATACTTAAAACGCTCAATTTAGATCCTAAAAAGTGGAATGAACGATCTATTTTAGGGACGATTTCCAATGCGAAAAATGATTTGATTGATGAAGTGGCCTATGCAGCTTTAGCAGGAGACATGTACACAGAGATTGTAGCGAAATGCTATGAAATGTATCAAAAGGAACTCCGCCAGTCGGAGGCGATGGATTTTGATGACTTAATCATGCTGACCTTGCGGCTTTTTGATAAAAATCCAGATGTGTTGACTTATTACCAGCAGCGTTATCAATACATCCATGTGGACGAGTATCAAGATACGAACCACGCTCAGTACCAACTAGTTAAACTGTTAGCTTCACGCTTTAAAAATATTTGTGTGGTTGGAGATGCCGACCAGTCTATTTATGGCTGGCGAGGTGCTGATATGCAGAATATCTTGGACTTTGAAAAGGATTATCCTGAAGCTAAAGTTGTTCTTCTGGAGGAAAATTATCGCTCAACTAAGACCATTCTGCAAGCTGCTAATGATGTTATCAAAAACAACCGCAACCGCCGTCCAAAGAATCTCTGGACACAAAATGCTGATGGTGAAAATATTGTTTATTATCGGGCTAATGATGAGCAAGACGAAGCTCTCTTTGTAGCTAAAACCATTGATGAGCTATCTAGCACATCTGACTATGTCTATCGGGATTTTGCTGTTCTTTATCGAACTAACGCCCAATCTCGGAATATTGAGGAAGCTCTTCTAAAAGCTAATATTCCTTACACTATGGTGGGGGGGACTAAGTTTTATAGTCGTAAGGAAATTCGAGATGTCATCAGCTATCTCAATCTCATCGCTAATACTAGCGACAACATCAGTTTTGAGCGTGTTGTGAATGAGCCTAAACGGGGTGTCGGACCGGGTACAGTGGAGAAAATTCGTAATTTTGCAGCTGGTCAAGAGATGTCTCTTTTGGATGCTTCTTCACAGATTATGCTCTCACCTGTTAAGGGGAAAGCTGCTCAGGCTGTTTTTGACTTTGCCAATCTCATTTTGAATCTGCGCGAGCAATTGGACGAGTTGACCGTGACAGAAGTGGTAGAGCTGGTGCTTGAAAAGACTGGTTACACCGAGCAATTAGTAGCTCAAGCTACGCTGGAAAGTCAGGCTCGGATTGAAAATATCGAAGAATTTCTTTCTGTTACTAAGAATTTTGACGAAAATCCAGAAAATGATACTGAAGAGACTGGTTTAGACAGACTTAGCCGTTTTCTCAATGATTTGGCTTTGATTGCGGATACAGATGATGGCGATCAGGAAAGCTCAGAAGTGACACTTATGACGCTACATGCTGCCAAGGGATTAGAGTTTCCAGTGGTTTTCATTATCGGTATGGAAGAAAATGTCTTCCCACTTAGTCGTGCGGCAGAAGATGAAGATGAGCTAGAGGAAGAGCGCCGATTAGCCTATGTCGGAATTACTCGTGCTGAAAAAGTCTTGTTCCTAACCAATGCAAACTCGCGCCTGCTATACGGAAAAACCAATTACAATCGTCCAACTCGTTTTCTCAATGAAATTAACTCAAGCTTGCTAGATTATCAAGGCTTGGCTCGACCTGCTAATACATCCTTTAAAGCTTCCTATGTGAATGGCAAAGCTGTTCAGTTTGGTCAAGGAATGAGTCTCGCTCAAGCATTGCAGGAACGCAAGCGGCAAGCTGCACCGAGCAGCATTTCCTCGCGCCAGTTGCCATTTGGTAAGAATGTAGCTGCTAATCAGCCGACTATTGATTGGGCTATCGGTGATATTGCTCACCATAAAAAATGGGGGGACGGAACGGTATTGGAAGTGTCAGGCAGTGGCAGTAGCCAAGAATTGAAAATCAATTTCCCAGAGGTTGGATTAAAGAAACTGTTGGCAAGTGTTGCGCCGATTGAGAAGAAGTGAAATCTAAATTTTAAATGGGACTACTGCGATGAAATATTCTATTGAAGCCTGGATTTATGACCCGATTGCTAAGGAAATTTTGCTCTTAAAAGTTAAAACTGAACAACGTTCTTTCTGGCAACCGATTACTGGTGGTATTGAAAGTGATGAAAGTCCTGAAATAGCTTGTATTCGTGAGATTTTTGAAGAAACTGGACTGGAAATCGAGCTAACAAAACTGTTGCAAGTCGGTCATCACACAGTTGTTATTGATGAAGACTTGACCATTTTTAAAACACTTTTTCTTGTGGAAACAAAGCAAAAAGATATTCATATTTCTGATGAGCACATTGATTTTATGTGGACAGAAGTTAAAAAGGTGCCTGATATATTGTACTGGCAGAGCAATCAAGAGACTTTTCAAAAGATTTTAGAGAAATTGAGATAAGGTGTTCATGGAAAGGCACGGTCTATGACAGAGAGTAGATTATTTAGAATAGTGTATGTTCTTTTAGAAAGAGATAATGTTACAGCGAAGGAGCTGGCAGAACAATTTGAAGTATCTGTTAGAACGATTTATCGAGATGTTGACCGACTTAGCAGTGCGGGCATTCCAATCTACACCATGCAAGGCAGAGATGGAGGCATTCGACTGACGGAGGATTTTGTACTAAATAGTTCTTTGCTTAATCAATCAGAAAAAGAGCAACTGTTGGTTGCTTTACAAGGATTAGGGGTTACGGGTCTTCTGCATGAAAACGAGCTTTTGACCAAACTATCGGCTTTATTTAAATTGAACCAACCAAACTGGATAGAAGTAGATTTTACCAGCTGGTCCAATAGCAAGAAATATGAAGAGCTATTTCAGAATTTGAAAAATGCAATCATCAGTAAGCAAGTGATTTCCTTTTCGTATGTTAGCAACAAAGAAGAGTGTACCCAGCGTCAAGTAAAACCAGTTCGCCTGCTTTTTAAAGGATAATCATGGTATCTTCATGCATTTTGCTTAGTACGAAATGATTTTCGTTATTTTAAACTTTCTCGCATAAGCGAGCTAAAGCTTTTACCACAACATTTTGCAGATAACTTTGACAATGTGAGCTTGGAAAAAGAAGCGCGATTAGAAGAGGTCGTACGAGTCAAGCTGAAATTTAATAAAAAAGCTGCTTTCAGAGTATATGATGAACTGGATTGTCCAGTCAAATAAGATGAGCAAGGAAACTTGTACGCAGAGATAGAAATTCCGAATGACTATAGTCTGTACTGCTATATTCTTTCTTTTGGAGACAATGTGGAAGTGCTGGAGCCAACAAAGATTCGTGAGCAAATAACAGAAATGATTGAACGTATGGCACAAAAATATAAAAACTGATAGCAGTGTCTATTTTTTCAAGCTACATTTGACTTTATTTCCAACCTCGAAAGGTTCCCCAAACCTTTCGAGCTGTGTGGAGGTGGGATAGAAATCAGGTTTCTACGAAACTACTGATTTCTGTCTCACTTTTTTATTTTTGTTTGACATTAGAATTGTCAGAATTTATAATATAAGTATAAATTAAATGACAGCATTGTCAGCATATCATGAATTGTTTGACTAGGGTTCTTTATTCGTTTTTTAGGAGAAAGAAGGGATTTGTATGAAGAAAAAGTCGGTTGTATCTTGGATACTGGAATTTGTCTCTCTTCACAAATTTTATTTTATTGTTAGTCTTGTTTTTGCCTTTTTATCTGTTTTGTGTGGATTTTTGCCTTATTTTTTTGTGGGTAATATCATCAATCAGCTTTTACAAGGCAATCGAGATTGGAATTTTTATGTCCTTCAGTCCATTTGGATAGGACTGGCATGGATAGCACATTGGGGATTTCACGGGATTTCGACACTCTTGTCTCACACAGCAACTTTTAAGATTTTAGCAGAAATGCGCTATCGTTTGACAGAGAAATTGGCCAAATTGCCTCTGGGAACGGTTTTAAGTCAATCTTCTGGAACTTACAAAAATATCATTGTTGAGCGAGTGGATGCCACAGAAGTAACCTTGGCGCACTTAATTCCTGAGTTTACATCTGGGCTATTTGGTCCCTTTATTATCTTAATTGCCATGTTGGTGATTGATTGGCGCCTAACTTTGCTTTCGCTACTGACAATCCCGATTGTTATCTTAGCTTATGGGAATATGCTACGCAAGAGCGAAGGTGATTTTGAAAATACAGTAGAGAAAACGAAGAAGCTCAATGATACAGCAGTAGAATACATCAATGGGATTGAAGTCATCAAGGTTTTTGGAAAAGAGAAATTTTCTTACGATAAATTTGTCAAGGCTGTCAAAGAAGGAGCTGATTGCTTTATTGAATGGATGCGCAAGTGCGTAGTTGAAATGGGCATTGTTACAGCTTTCTTACCGTCCGGCTTGCTTTTCTTACTCCCTTTTGGAACTCTCTTTTACCTTCAAGGTAGCCTAACAGCTAGCAACTTTATTTTACTGATCATTCTGTCTCTTAGTCTTTTGACGCCGTTTATTTTAGTGGCTTCCTATATGGATGATCTACGGAAAATTGCGACAATCTTTGGTGAAGTGATTGCTATTTTGGAAAAGCCTGATTTGCCTCGTCCGACAGAATTAACGGACATTCCAAAGGGAACAGAACTTCAAATGACAGATGTTAGCTTTGGTTATTCAGATGAGGAAGAAGTATTGCATAGTATTTCCTTAACGATTGAGCCTGATACAGTAACTGCTCTTGTCGGTCCTTCTGGCTCAGGGAAATCTACGATTGCTAAACTTCTAGCTTCTTTCTGGGATGTTAGTTCTGGTAGTATTACCTTTGGTGGCGTGGACATTCGAAACCTACCTCTTGATTATTACAGTCGTCAGATTGCCTATGTCACACAGGATAATTACCTTTTTGATGAAACGATTATGGAAAATATTCGTATGGGGAATTCTGCTGCTTCAGACGAAGACGTGATAGAGATTGCTCGCAAGTGTGGCTGCTATGATTTCATTATGAAGTTGGAAAATGGGTTTGAAACGCGCGTTGGTACTGGCGGCGGTCATTTATCTGGCGGAGAACGGCAACGGATTGCAATTGCACGAGCTATGCTGAAAGACGCACCGGTTATTATTTTGGATGAGGCAACGGCTTATACCGATCCTGAAAATGAAGCTCTTATTCAGTCTAGTTTAGCTCGTTTGATAGAAGGTCGTACGCTTTTGGTCATTGCTCACCGTCTTTCAACGATTGCAAGTGCAGATCAGATTGTCGTAGTTAATGACGGACGTATTGAGGCAAAAGGAAAACATGCAGATTTGCAGAAGACTTGTCCGCTTTATGCTTCTATGTGGCAAGCTCATATAGCAGTAAAAGATAGCGATAAAATGACGGAAGGAGGATTGGCAGATGCTTAGTACATTGAAAAAATTCTTTGATTTTTGTACGGAAGAAGATCGTAAGAAATTCTACACTTCTGTTTGTTTAGGGCTTCTAAAAGCCTTTATCGTTGCTTTTCGGATTCCAGCTATTGGGTTGGTTGTTATGGCTATCATTCATGATACTGTTTCTATGCAGACTGTATGGCTCTCTCTCGGAATTATGCTCTTGTCTGTTATTCTTAACATTTTGATTAGCTTGAAAATTACAATGTTGCAGACAGAAGCGGGCTATCATACATGTACTCATAAGCGGATTGAAATTGCTGAACACATGCGCTACCTGCCAATGGGGTATTTCAATCAAAATAGTCTGGGACAAATCACCAGCGTCACAACCAATACGCTTGAAAGTCTAGCAGATGTTGCTACTCGAGTTGTTATGATGACGCTGGAAGGATTCCTAACAGCAGGAACTATTACGGTTTTTGTATTTATCTACGATTGGAGAATTGGTTTAATCTTGTTGGTAGGATTGATACTGTTTCTCTTGCCAAATGGATTGATGCGTTGGCAAGCTGGAAATGTGTCAGAAGCTAAACAACAAGCTGATACAGATTTGGTAGCAGTTGTGCTAGAATACAGTCAAGGGATAGCGGAAGTAAAGAACTATAATATTGTTCAATCATCGGCTAAAAAACTATCGCGTGCTATTGAGAATAAAAGGCATTTAGATACAAAGCTGACTTGGGTTACCTCGCCTTATATCGCTCTGCAAGGGATGATTACCAAGCTGACTGGAACGATTATGGGGCTGTTCTCCATTTACTTTTACCTGCAAGGAAGTATGAGTCTTTTGATTTGTATCATGATGCTCATCAGTGCTTTTATGATTTACGAAAGTCTGGACGGAGTTGGTAGTTTTTCTTCTCTTCTTCGCATTGTTGATTTATCGGTTGATATGGTCAATAAAGTTTTGTCCATTAAACCAATGGATATTAGCGGAAAAGATTTGCAGCCAAAAACCAGCAATATCAAGCTGGATCATGTCAGTTTCTCCTATGAAAGTAAGAAAATTATTGATGATGTATCGTTGGATATTCCAGAAAAGACAACGACAGCTCTGGTAGGGCCTTCTGGTTCTGGAAAGACAACTCTTTGCAATCTCATTGCCCGTTTCTGGGATGTAGAGAGTGGCAGCATCAGCTTAGATGGTCATGATGTAAAAGAATACAGCTATGACAGCCTTATTCGTAATTTCAGCTTTGTTTTTCAAACGGTTTATCTGTTTGAAGATACCATTGAAAATAACATTAAATTTGGAAAACCAGATGCCAGTCATGAAGAAGTTGTAGCTGCTGCGAAAAAAGCTGCTTGTCATGACTTTATCCTGTCTTTGCCAGAGGGTTATCAGACCAAGATTGGTGAAGGCGGAGCCAGTCTCTCTGGTGGAGAACGGCAGCGGATTTCCATTGCTCGTGCCATTATCAAGGACGCTCCAATTATTATTTTGGACGAAGCAACTGCTAATGTCGACCCAGAAAATGAAGAAGCGCTTATGCAAGCCATTCATTCTTTAACAAAGAATAAAACCATTATTATGATTGCTCATCGGCTAAAAACAGTAGAGCATGCCGATCAAATTATTGTTCTTAATCAAGGTCGTATAGTTGAGCAAGGCAAGCACCAAGAATTGCTTGCCAAACGAGGTTTATATAGCCGATTTATTCAGGAAAGACGCAGTGCTGCCAGCTGGCGGATACAGGCTTAATTTACAAACAAAAAGATTGTTGTTCATGTGCAACGGTCTTTTTATATTTAAGCTGTTAATTTAAAATAACCATAAGAAATGGTATAATAAGATGTTATAGAGAACAATCAATGAAGAGGTATCCATGAACGAAATCAAATGCCCCAACTGCGGGGAAGTTTTTACAGTTAATGATAGCCAGTACAGTGAGCTTTTGTCGCAGGTTCGAACTGCAGAGTTTGACAAGGAGATTCATGCTCGGATTGAGCAGGCGTTAGCTCTGGAAAAACAAAAGGCACAGAATGAGCAACAGCAGGTCTTAAGTCAGAAAGAGTCTGAAATCCAGGAACTCAAGGCGACTATTTCCAATTTTGAATCACAAAAGGAGCTGATAAAAAAGGATACGGAGCAGGCTCTGTCTGAAAAACTCATCAATAAAGACAAGGAGTTGCTGGGCTTGCGGTCGCAACTGGATCGTATGAAGCTGGAACACCAAAATGAGCTGCAAGCTTCGTTGACAAATATTGAAAAAGAACGCGACCAAATCCAAAATCAGCTTTTATTGCAAGAGAAAGAAAATGAATTATCCCTTGCATCTGTTAAACAAAATTACGAAGCTCAGCTAAAGGCGGCCAATGAACAAGTAGAATTTTACAAGAACTTTAAAGCACAACAATCTACTAAAGCGATTGGAGAGAGTTTAGAGCATTACGCTGAAAGCGAATTTAACAAGGTTCGCAGTTTTGCCTTTCCAAATGCTTACTTTGAGAAAGATAATCAGGTTTCTGCACGAGGCTCCAAAGGGGATTTCATTTTTCGTGAGGAAGATGAAAACGGAGTAGAAATCATTTCTATTATGTTTGAGATGAAAAATGAAGCAGATGGTACTGAGAAAAAGCATAAAAACGCTGATTTTTACAAAGAATTGGACAAGGACCGCAGGGAAAAGAAATGTGAGTATGCTGTTTTGGTGAGTATGCTGGAAGCAGACAATGACTATTTCAACACTGGCATTGTTGATGTTAGCCATGAGTATGAAAAAATGTATGTGGTTCGTCCTCAATTTTTTATCCAGCTCATTGGACTTTTACGCAATGCAGCGCTCAATTCTCTTAAATACAAGCAGGAGTTGGCTCTGGTTCGGGAGCAAAATATTGACATTACTCACTTTGAGGATGATTTAGAAACCTTTAAAGTAGCGTTTGCGAAGAATTACAACTCAGCTTCTAAGAATTTCAATAAGGCAATCGAAGAGATTGACAAAGCTATTAAGCGAATGGAAGCAGTTAAACAGGCGCTTCAGACATCAGATAATCAACTGCGCTTGGCCAACAACAAACTTGATGACGTGTCTGTCAAAAAATTAACCCGTAAAAATCCAACCATGAAAGCTAAATTTGAAGCTTTGAAGGAGTAGATTTATAAAAATTATGAAAGATAATGATACTGAATATAAAAAATTGGTAAAAGATTTAGGTGAAGCAATAAGACAACAAAAATTAGTTATTTTTGTTGGCGCAGGAGTCTCTATTTCTCAAGGGTATCCGAACTGGAATAATTATATTGAACATCTTATTAAATACTGGCAAGGGCAGATTTTGGCTGAAAGTAGCGAGAAAAATCTTGGTAGAGAGCATCATTTGATTTTTGATTTAATTAGTAAATCTGATATTAGCAATAAACGCAAAGTTGATCTAGTTAACTATGAATTAAAAAAAGTTTTTGGTGAAGATTTTGAAAAAAGGCGATTAGATTTTGAAAGAGGATATTTCAAAAATCTGCTTCCTTATTCAATGGTTAATCCAATATTAGAATCTTTAGCAAGTTTAGATGCAATATTTATAACTTCAAATTATGATTATGAAATTGAAAATCATACTAAACGTTTAAAGAATACTGTAGTAACAATCAATGATTTAAACGAATTTCAGTATAAGAAAAATGGTAAGTTACAATTTGGAGACGTTCTGCACATTCATGGTACTCCTGATTGTGATGTAGACTACTTTGTTAGTTCGTCAGCAGATTATTCAAAAACATATTTGAAGGCTAGGGAAAACTTTGATAGTTTAGTAAAATGGTTTAAAAATACAAAACCAACTGTACTATTTATTGGTGCTGGACTTGAAGAGGATGAAATCTTATCATTGCTTCATGAGGGGAGTAAAAATTATGCATTAATGAAGTCAGAAAATACAGGCAATTCAAAAGTTGATGAACGCTATAAAAACATTGTTGAAGAATTTTTTAATTTTGAAAATCATACTCAGATTATATGGTTTGGAGATAAATTTGAGGATTTACCGATTTTTATAGAGAAATTGGTTTCAGATATAAATGAAGAACTGGGAGTGCATGAATTTCATAGTGAGTGGAATAAACTTTTAAATCCTTCGAGAGAACAAAAGAAATACAATCAATCGTTGGATAATATTTCTACTGATTCTCATTATCTATTTTCTCTTATCAATAAAGTTATTGAAATTAATAATAATGATCTAAACAATTTATTATTAAAAGGTATTCTCCAAGGAGAAACGCTGAAGAAAATCAAAACTAATTCATTTCCAGTATTTTGGAAATTTATTGCTAAAAGCACCGAAAAGCTAACTGCTAATGAATGGAAAACAATTTATGGCATCCTTATCCAAGGAAATCAAAGATATTTCATGGATGATATGTACGAGGTCTATCTTCAGGTGATAGAACAAAAAATATTTTCCAATGAAGAAGTAAATGAACTCAGAAAAATTTTAGCAAGAGATAGAGATGTTATTAATTCTAGTTTCAATCAAGATAGGACACTACTAGGTTACTGGTTTGTAAATACTTTTGAATATAGCGATGTCTATTTATATACAGAAGATGATCAGGAAATAGAAGTTAATTTAAATTCAGATTGTGTTAAAAAATTGAATCAAATACTAAGTTCTTCTCAGCATTTTAACTATTATTCAATAACTGAACTTTTAAAAGAAGGTAATAATATTAAGTTATTTTATGACCTTTTGAAATCTAGGAGATTGCTGATTGAAGGAAAAGATTTTATAGAAAGTGTTTCTGAGGAACTGTTAAAGAATCGGTTGGTTCAAAAAATATTAGTTCGAATTGATTACGAGACTGATTTGAACCTAGATTTAGTAAATAAATTAATAGATTCTATTAATTTTTCTGACATTCACTTTGGAGAAGAATTAAATACATTTGTTGAGAAACGCAGAAGTATTATTGAGTCTAAAAATATAGAAATGCCAGAAAAGCTTTATCGAAACATGATATCCCCAATGGAAGGAGGCTTTGTTTCACAGTTTTCATTTTTAACTCAAGAAGACATTGCAGAGTATGATGAACCTAAATTGTTAGATATTTTAGTAAATACAACGGATAGAGAAAGACGTGCGTCATTCTTAGAAGAAGAAACTGTTTTTGAAACTGAAAACTTCTTAATGAGTATCTTAAAAGCTTCAAATGAATTATCTGAAAAAATTTCTAAATTGTTGGAAAATCATGTTGAAGATTTGTATATAAAGTATAAGCGGCTTTATGTAGAGATTGCTATTTCACCGGAAATCTCGAATGAGCTAAGAAATGCAATCAAAAGAGAATGTTTAGAACGATTTGAAAAAGAATCGTTTAATAGTAATGATGAAAAATTCTTTAATTACTTTGTAACTCAGAAAAATAATGAAAAAACGATTTTTAAAAAATTACTTACTGTTGACCCAAATAAACTATCAACTTTGAGAGATGATAGCGGGCATCTAGATATGCTTCATTTTATAAATAGTGAACTGGGATCATACTTGCAATGTTTGGTATCCCTAATTGTTAATCATTCAGAATATAGTCCTAAAATTATTCAGAAAGTCGATGAGCTTGAAGATTCAAGTTATAAAGAAATTGCACAAGGCGTCCTTATCAGTGAGTACGACGTTAAAGAAATTGATGTAACATACCATACTTTTTTAGGGTATGCATATTATCATTCCACAGTGACCTCAGAAGCTGCTGAAATTTTTACAGATGTTATTAAAAAACTTCTAAAAGAAAAAATTGAAGATAATCAAATTCTAAATAAAGTCTATATGATTGCTTTGGAGTGCATCGACCCAATCAAAGAGCATCTTGAATTATCAAAGAATAATTATGGCATTATGATCAACACTATCTTTATGGAGAAATATGAATTTAAATATTATAAACAGTGGTTACAAGAATTATTTAGACATGATTCAACAGTAAACTATTTAGAAACAATTTCTAATTTGTTGTACCGAGATAACGTTAATAAAGATAGATTAATTCAGTTTATTATGGAATTCAAAAATTTTGTATCAAGCTATAAATTTAAACTGTCTTTGCATAGAATAAAATATAAGTTGAATCAAGAAGACATGGGAGATTTCCCTCTGATAAAAAGTTATTTTTTGTTGCTATTAGAGAATAATAAGTTAGAGAATGATTTATATTATTTAGAAACGATAAAAGGCATATTCCCTTTATTGTCTTCAAAAGAAAGAATGAATGTATTACAAAATATTAGAGAACAAAAAAATTGTACACCTCTTGAAATTGAAGAAATTCAAAAAATAATTAACAATTTGAACTCATGAGTATATCTTTGAAACCAAAAAATACTTGGTGTATTTAAGAGAAAACTGACCCGCAAAAATCCAACCATGAAAGCTAAGTTTGAGGCGTTGAAGAACGACTAGGAGGAAAGAAACTATGCAGATACGACAAGTAACCTTGAAAGACATAGAAGCCTTGCTCCCCCTCTATGAAGATTTAGGCTATCCGACGACTGCTTCAAGTCTGACTAGATGTTTAGATACAGCTTCATTATGGCTCTTGTGGTGCTGAAAAAAACAAGGAATTTAATCAACTACTAATAGAATTTTTAGCAGAATAAGGAATCAATGAACGGAATTATCAATTTAAAAAAAGAAGCTGGAATGACCTCGCATGATGCGGTTTTTAAACTGCGTAAAATTTTAGGAACTAAAAAAATCGGTCATGGTGGTACTTTGGACCCAGATGTGGTGGGTGTCTTGCCCATTGCAGTCGGAAAGGCAACGCGATTAGTAGAATTTATGCAGGATGAAGGCAAAATCTATGAGGGAGAAGTTACTTTAGGTTTTTCGACAACGACAGAGGATGCCAGTGGAGAACAGGTGGCTTTCAGTCCTGTGACGGAAATGTTGGATGAAAAATTAGTGGATCAAGTCATTGCCAGTATGGTTGGAGAACAGACCCAAGTGCCCCCTATGTACTCGGCTGTCAAGGTCAATGGACGAAAACTCTATGAGTATGCTCGAGCTGGGGAGGTAGTAGAGCGACCAAAGCGTCAGGTGATAATTTACAACTTTGAGCGGACAGGAGCTATTGTCTATGAAAGTGACTTGGCACGTTTTCCTTTTCGAGTTAAATGCAGCAAGGGAACCTATGTGCGAACATTGGCAGTTGATTTAGGAGCGAAGTTGAATTATGCTTCCCACATGTCTAAACTAACTCGCACTGCTGCGGCTGGCATGGATTTGAAAGAAGCTTTGACTTTAGTAGAAATTGACGAGAAGGTGAACAAAGGCGACTTTTCATTTTTGCAGCCCATTGAATTTGGCATAGGAGATTTACCTAAGGTAAACCTTACGGAAGAGCAGGTTGAAGAAGTGCGATTTGGACGCTTTATTCATATAGATACCAAGGCAGAACAGGTGGCTGGCTTTTATCAAGGGAAATTACAAGCCATTTTAGAAAAGCGCGACAAAGAATATAAACCTAGAAAAGTATTTCTTTAAAATTTTGTGATAAAATAGTTAAGTGATGAAAACGATTAGAATAAAAAATGAAAAAGACATTCAGCAAATTGAACACACAGTATTAGTGCTAGGGTATTTTGACGGGTTACATAAAGGACATCAAGCTTTGTTTGCTGAAGCGAGAAAAATGGCAGCAGAAAAGCATTTGAAGATTGCAGTGCTGACATTTCCAGAATCTCCCAAATTGGCCTTTGTACGCTACCAGCCTTCTTTAATGCTTCATTTGACTAGTCCAGAAGATCGCTTGCAGCAAATGGAAAATCTTGGTGTAGACTACCTTTATTTGATTGATTTCACCAGCCAGTTTGCTCGTAATACGGCTGAACAATTTTTTACAAAATACATCTCACGTTTGAAAGCAGAAGCAGTCATTGCGGGATTTGATTACCATTTTGGTTCAGATCGAGGCAATGCAGAAGATTTGGAGAAACTATTTGACGGACAAGTTATCGTAGTTCCTTCTGTAAATTTCAATGGAGAAAAAGTTAGTTCAACTCGCATTCGAGAAACAGTACTAGCAGGAAATGTAGCAGAAAGCAATCAATTGTTAGGCTATTCGTTATCCACTAGAGGAATTGTCGTTCATGGCAATGCAAGAGGGCGAACGATTGGCTATCCAACAGCAAATCTTGCTCCGCTAGATCGGGTTATTTTACCAGCCGATGGTGTCTATGTGGTTGATGTAGAACACGATGGAAAGATGTATCGCGGGATGGCTAGCGTCGGCAAAAATGTCACTTTTGAAGGAGATGAACTTCGTTTTGAAGCTAATATTTTTGATTTTTCACAAGATATTTACGGTGATACTATTCGTATTTTTTGGTTGGATAAAATCCGAGATATGGTAAAATTCGATAATGTGGACAAACTAGTCAAACAACTGCAGGCTGATGAGGAAATCGCAAGATATTGGACACCTAAAAACGCAAACCACTAAATCATGTAGTAAGCTTCTTATTTTTCCTAAAAAAATAGGAGAAAATTTGTAAAAATACCTAGTAATCTTACATAAAATTTAGTATAATGATAACAGTTACAAATAATAAGAAGAGAAATGCATGGTTACACTATTTTTATCACCGAGTTGTACAAGTTGTCGCAAGGCGCGTGCATGGCTATCCAATCATGAAGTTCCTTTTGAGGAGCACAATATCATGACGAGCCCTTTATCTGCACCCGAATTACAACATATTCTTTCTCTGACGGAGAATGGAACAGACGACATTATTTCAACTCGTTCAAAAATTTTTCAAAAATTAAATTTGGATGTTGAAAATTTATCAATTTCTGAATTGCTTCGTTTAATTGAGGAAAATCCAAGCCTTTTGCGTCGCCCGATTATTCTGGAAGACAAGCGAATGCAAATTGGATTTAACGAAGATGAAATCCGTGCGTTTTTGCCTCGCGGATATCGAAAACAGGAATTGCGCGATGCAACTTTAAGAGCTGAGATTGAATAATATGAATAAAAACTATCGTTACCCACTAGACATATCGTGGAGCACTGAAGAGCTTGCTTCAGTGCTTTCTTTTTTGAATGATGTTGAGCAGGCTTATGAAGAAAAAATAACAGCAGAAGAAATACTATCATCTTACAAACTCTTCAAAAAAATTGTTCCAAGCAAAGCTGAAGAAAAGCGGATTGGACGTGAATTTGAAATAGCAAGTGGCTATTCCTTATATCGAGCTGTTCAAGCTGCAAAACAAAAGGAGAAAGGAATGTTTTCTCTTGGAAAAGAAATTTAATTTTGCCAAACAAATTGTACTGAATGCGGCTTCTTATATCAAAGAGCATTTGAATGATCAGTTGCAAATTGAGACTAAGTCCAGTCCGACTGATTTAGTAACTCAAATGGACAAAGAAGTTCAAGATAATTTAGTAACCTGGATTTTAGAAGCTTATCCTGCGGATCACATTTTAGCTGAGGAGAATGGTTTACGACATTCTATTTCAGATGGCAATGTTTGGGTCATTGATCCTATTGACGGCACGAATAATTTTGTGGCACAAAAAGCAGATTTTGCTGTTGTTCTGGCTTATTTTGAAAATGGCATTGGTCAATTTGGTATTATTTATGATGTGATAGGAGATAAGTTGTACCACGGTGGTGGGCAATTTGATGTCTATTGCAATGAGCAGAAATTGCCACCTTACCAAGATCGCCCTTTAAATCAATTTTTAATAGCTTCAAATGCTGGGATTTTTGAGCGCAATGATTGGGGAATTGCTGATTTGGCGAAAGAAACTTTAGGAGTTCGAGTGTATGGAAGTGCTGCAATCAGCTTTAGTAAGGTTTTGTCAGGTCAACTGTTGACCTATATTTCCTATATTTGGCCTTGGGATTATGCTGCTGCTTCCATTATGGGAGATAAATTAGGATATACGACAGTGACATTTGATGGTAAGCAGCCTGATTTTGAAAGTCATCAGGGGATTATGATGATTCCAATGATGAAATTGGACGAAATTAAAACATACATATATCGAAAGCGAGAGGATTAGATGCATTTTCCAAAAGGGTTTAAAGAAAAATACTACAATCTTTTGGGAGAGGAGGCTCCCTCTTTTTTTCTAACTTTCGATGAGGAGCCAGTTTCCGCTTTCCGAGTCAATCCATTAAAAGAGCAGCAAAAAACTTTTCCAAAACCTATTCCTGATACGAACTGGGGTCATTATGGCAAAGTTTCTGGAAAATCAATAGAGCATATCACAGGATTAGTCTATTCACAAGAACCTGCTGCACAAATGGTTGCCCAGGCTGCAGCACCACAACAGAATATGAAAGTACTTGATTTGGCAGCAGCGCCGGGTGGAAAATCCACTCACCTATTGTCATACTTGAATAATACAGGTATTCTTGTTTCCAATGAAATCAATCCAAAACGTTCTAAAGTGTTAGTAGAAAATATTGAGCGTTTTGGAGCGAGAAATATTGTGGTGACGAATGAGTCAGCTGGCAGATTAAGCCAGATCTTTCAGGGCTATTTTGATATGATTGTCTTAGATGCACCATGTTCTGGTGAAGGAATGTTTAGAAAGCAGCCAGAAGCAACGGAGTATTGGAGCGAGACTTATCCTGCTCAATGTGCACAGCTTCAACGTGAGATACTAGCGGATACTTTGAAAATGTTGACAACTGGTGGTGAACTGATTTACTCTACTTGCACTTGGGCACCAGAAGAAAACGAGGAAATCGTTGACTGGCTGTTAGAAAACTATTCCCTTGAATTGGTTGAAATTTCAAAAATCAATGGTATGGTGGCTGGTATTCACTTTTCGGAAACTGCACGCATGTATCCTCATCGTTTTAAGGGTGAAGGACAATTTGTTGCAAAATTTCGTTTTTATGGTGAGCAGTCAGCTAAAAAAATAAAAGCCAAAAAGAGCAATCTGACATCGGAGCAGAAGACGTTGTGGCAGGAATTTCAAAAACAACATTTGGCTTTAGAGTTAAATGGCGATTTACAGACTTTTGGAGATCATTTATATCTATTGCCACTAGGTCTTCCAGATCTATCGAAACTCAAAATTGCCAGAAATGGCTTGCACCTAGGTGTTTTTAAGAAAAAACGATTTGAACCGAGTTTTGCTTTGGGACTGGCTTTAAAACCAAGTGAAGTAAAGCACATAATTGAAATTGATGAAGAGCAGTTTAAAAAGTACGTTGCTGGGGAGACAGTCAATCTCAATCAGAACCCTGCAAATGGTTGGTATCAAGTTGTTATCCAAGGTAATGGTTTAGGGTTTGCAAAAGTGACTGGAAATATTCTGAAAAATTATTTTCCAAAAGGCCTGAGATTTCAATAAAGAATCTTTCCAAATATCTAAAGATATGTTATAGTGAGATTAGATGTGAAAAGATTAGGGAAATCTTAGAATGAAAATGCTTTCACATCTGAAAAGGAGTTTCATGTGATTAAACACAAAAAAATACTTTGGGCAGTCACTCTCGTGATTTGCAGCATCGGTCTTTCAGCTTGTTCTTCCTGGATTAACCGCGGTGAGGCGATAACAGCAGTTGGCTCAACAGCTCTACAACCGTTGGTTGAAGCAGTCGTGGACAAATACACCGAAGAAAATCCGAAAAAAATTGTCAATGTGCAAGGTGGAGGATCGGGAACAGGATTATCACAAGTCCAATCTGGTGCAGTAGATATTGGAAATAGCGATTTATTTGCAGAAGAAAAAGACGGAATCAAGGCTAAAACTTTGGTGGATCACCAAGTTGCTGTAGCGGGTACTGCGATTATTGCAAATAAAGGAATTAAAGTAAACAACTTAACCACAGAGCAGCTACGTAAAATTTTTACCGGAGAATACACCAATTGGAAGCAAGTTGGTGGTCAAGATTTGGAAATTACCATCATCAACCGTGCCGTTGGTTCTGGTAGTCGAGCAGTTTTTGATAGTGTTATTATGAATGGCAAAGAAGCTAAGCAAGCGCAAGAGCAAGATTCTAACGGAATGGTCAAAACGATTGTTTCGCAAACTCCAGGTGCCATTTCTTATTTAGCTTTTTCTTATGTTGATACTAGTGTGAAAAGATTAAACTTGAATGGTTATAAGCCAACGAAGAAGAATGTGACGACGAACAACTGGCCTATTTGGTCTTATGAGCATATGTATACTAAGGGAGAACCTAACAAATTAGCTAAAAAGTTTCTAGAGTATATGATGACAGCAGAAGTCCAAAATAATATTGTTGGTAAAATGGGCTACATTCCGATTAACGATATGAAGGTTACTCGTAGTCTTGACGGAACTATCAGCTCAAAGTAAAAGAAAGAATTTAGGAATAACATGAACGAAGTAGCAAAAAAAATGCTGACAAAGTCAAAAAACTCTCGTTTAGAAACATTTGGAAAAACCATTACTTTTCTTTGCATGAGTTTAATTGTTTTTGTCGTCGCAATGATTTTATTATTTGTAGCGGAGAAAGGACTTTCGACTTTCTTTGTTAATAAAGTAAACATCTTCAGTTTTCTTTTTGGAATAAGGTGGAATCCATCCGGTAAGGAATTCGGTGCTTTACCAATGATTTTGGGCTCTTTCCTCGTAACTCTCCTATCAGCTTTATTGGCAACACCATTTGCAATTGGAGCAGCTGTTTTTATGACGGAGGTCTCCCCTAAAGGCTCAAAAATTCTGCAACCAGCGATTGAACTTCTAGTCGGAATTCCATCAGTTGTGTATGGATTTATTGGATTACAGGTAGTTGTTCCCTTTGTTCGCAGTATCTTTGGTGGAACAGGTTTTGGAATCTTGTCAGGGATTTTTGTTCTCTTTGTCATGATTTTACCAACGGTGACCTTTATGACAACAGATAGCCTGCGTGCTGTACCGCGGCATTATCGAGAAGCTAGTATGGCAATGGGAGCGACTCGTTGGCAAACGATTTGGCGTGTGACGCTAAAAGCAGCTCGCTCAGGTATTTTTACAGCTATTGTCTTTGGAATGGCTCGTGCCTTTGGTGAAGCTTTGGCGATTCAAATGGTTGTCGGAAATTCAGCGGTTATCCCAACTTCTCTGACAACACCTGCTGCAACCTTGACTTCTATTTTAACAATGGGAATCGGAAATACCGTTATGGGAACTGTTAATAATAACGTTCTGTGGTCGCTTGCTCTGGTTCTGCTTTTGATGAGTTTAGCCTTCAATACTGTGATTAAATTGATTACAAAGGAAAGAGGTAAGAAGAACTATGCACGCTAAAAAAATGGATAAATTAGCAACAGGCGTCCTCTATACCATTGCAGGAATCATTGTTGCTATTCTCGCTTCCTTGATTTTGTATATCTTAGTAAGGGGCTTACCTCATGTTTCGTGGAAATTCTTGACTGGTCAATCGTCTTCATACCAAGCGGGTGGAGGAATTGGAATTCAGCTTTATAACTCATTGTTTTTGTTAGTTATTACCTTGATTATTTCCATTCCTTTATCAATGGGAGCAGGAATTTACTTATCTGAATATGCGAAGAAAGGCCTGGTAACAGATTTTGTCAGAACTTGTATTGAAATTTTATCATCTTTGCCTTCCGTTGTTGTCGGTCTCTTTGGATATTTGATTTTTGTTATTCAATTCCAATATGGTTTTTCAATCATTTCTGGTGCTCTGGCTTTAACTGTATTTAATTTGCCACAGATGACACGTAGTGTAGAAGATAGCTTACAGCATGTGCATCACACACAGCGTGAAGCTGGACTTGCTCTTGGCATTTCTCGCTGGGAAACGATTGTCCATGTCGTCGTTCCAGAAGCATTACCAAGTATTGTGACGGGGATTGTCCTAGCTTCTGGTCGTATTTTTGGGGAAGCTGCTGCGCTTATCTATACAGCAGGTCAGTCTGCCCCAGCACTTGACTGGTCAAATTGGAATATTTTCAGTGTAACTAGTCCAATTTCTGTTTTTCGTCAAGCTGAAACTTTGGCTGTTCATATTTGGAAAGTCAATAGTGAAGGAACGATTCCCGATGCAGTAGAAGTGTCAGCTGGGTCAGCAGCAGTGCTTCTTATCTTTATTTTAATCTTTAACCTTGGAGCTCGTAAGCTCGGAAGTTACCTGCATAAGAAATTAACATCTGCCTAAAAGGAGAAGAAATGACAGAATATAACTGGAATGAAAAACATATTGTTACTTTTCCTGAGGAAGAGGTTGTTTTATCAACGAAGGATTTGCACGTTTACTATGGTAAAAACGAATCCATTAAAGGGGTTGATATGCAGTTCAAGAAAAATAAGATTACAGCTCTTATCGGGCCTTCAGGTTCTGGTAAATCAACCTATCTTCGCAGCTTGAATCGGATGAATGATACGATTGACATTGCTAAGGTTACTGGTGAGATCTGGTATGAAGGAATTGATATTAACCGTCCAGATATCAATGTCTATGAAATGCGGAAACATATCGGAATGGTCTTTCAAAGACCAAATCCTTTTGCCAAATCTGTTTACCGCAACATCACCTTTGCGCATGAACGTGCCGGTGTTAAGGATAAGAAAATCTTAGATGAAATTGTAGAAACATCTCTAAAACAAGCGGCTCTGTGGGAACAAGTAAAGGATGACCTTCATAAATCTGCTTTGATGTTATCAGGCGGTCAGCAGCAACGTCTCTGCATTGCCAGAGCCATTTCCGTGAAGCCAGAAATACTTCTAATGGATGAACCTGCTTCTGCACTTGATCCAATTGCAACCGCGCAGTTAGAAGAAACGATGTTAGAGTTGAAGAAGAACTATACGATTATCATCGTGACCCACAGCATGCAGCAGGCGGCACGTGCTAGTGACTATACCGGTTTCTTCTATCTTGGTGATTTAATTGAATATGATGAAACAGCCAATGTTTTCCAAAATGCTAAGTTGCAGTCTACGAATGACTATGTTTCTGGTCATTTTGGCTAAGAAAATTGCTGATTAATTAGAATTAATTAAAGGACTATCAGAATGACAGAACCTATTTTACAAATCAAGGACTTGTCGGTTTATTATAATAAAAAGAAAGCTCTCAATAGTGTATCATTAGATATACTACCGCAGGAGATTACCGCTTTGATTGGTCCTTCTGGATCAGGAAAATCAACCCTTTTAAAGGCAATCAATCGCATGGGAGATTTAAATCCAGAGGTGACAACGACAGGCACTGTAATTTATAATGGGCACAATATTTACAGCCCACGGACAGATACGGTGGAGCTTCGCAAAGAAATTGGAATGGTTTTTCAACAGCCCAATCCATTTCCAATGACGATTTATGAAAATGTTGTTTATGGTTTGCGGATCAATGGTGTCAAGGACAAAGAAGTGTTAGATGAAGTTGTTGAAACTTCACTAAAGGGAGCATCCATTTGGGATGAAGTAAAAGATCGTTTACATGATTCAGCGATTGGCTTGTCAGGCGGTCAGCAACAACGTGTTTGTGTGGCTCGCGTTTTAGCAACGAGTCCGAAAATCATTCTTTTAGATGAGCCAACGTCGGCACTTGATCCCATTTCTGCAGGAAAAATTGAAGAAACACTTCATGGACTGAAAGATCAATATACAATGTTACTCGTGACCCGCTCAATGCAACAGGCTAGTCGTATTTCAGACAAGACTGCTTTCTTCCTAAATGGCGATTTGATTGAGTTTAATGCCACGAAAGAGATGTTCCTCAGTCCGATTCATAAGGAAACGGAAGATTATATCACAGGCAAGTTTGGTTAGAGATTGTAATTGGTCACTACAATATTATGGCTATTCCAATGTTTTGGCGACTACTAATTCTCTATATATTTATATATAAAATGCACATATACTTGTAGACAAGAATTATGTAAAAAGATGGATTTTCGTATAAAATTCTTTAGATCTTAGGAAAGGAAAATTTATGCTTAGAGTACAATTTGAAGAAGACTTAGCAAAACTCCATAACCAATTTTATGCAATGGGAAATGAAGTTTTGTCACAGATTAATCGCACAGTTCGTGCATTTGTGACCCACGACCGTGAATTAGCAAAAGAAGTAATCGAAGAAGACGCAGAAGTGAATGAATATGAAGTAAAGTTGGAGAAAAAATCTCTGGAAATCATTGCTTTGCAGCAGCCTGTTTCGCAAGACTTACGAACCGTTATTACAGTTTTGAAGGCTAGTAGTGATGTGGAAAGAATGGGCGACCACGCTGTTTCCATTGCACAGGCAACGATTCGCATGAAAGGAGAAGTTCGCATCCAGTCTGTTGAGGAAGAAATCAGCAAAATGGGACGCGATGTCAAAAATTTTGTGGAAGCAGCACTTGATCTTTACCTTAATGGCGATGTGGACAAGGCTTACGAAATAGCAGCTATGGATGAGAAAATCAATCAGTATTTTGATGATATTCGCGATTTAGCTACACAAGAAATTAAGGCAAATCCAGATTTGATTGTTACAGGTCGTGATTACTTCCAAGTTATTTCGTACTTAGAACGCATTGGTGATTACGCTAAAAATATCTGTGAATGGGTTGTTTACTTTGAAACAGGTAAAATTGTTGAAATGTAAATACTAACTTAAAAAATTTGAGAATCATTTCTCAGATTTTTTATTTTCCTCTTCTTTTTCCGAATAAGGATATGAGGAGGTTTTTTATGTATAGTATTTCATTTCAGGAAGATTCTTTGTTGCCAAGGGAACGTTTAGTCGCAGAAGGTGCAGAACAATTGAGCAATCAAGAATTGTTATCCATTCTTATCCGCACAGGCAATAAAAAAGAAACTGTTTTTCAAGTTTCTCAACGGATTTTATCAACTATTTCTAGTTTGAATGATTTGCGCAATATGACGCTACAAGAATTGCAATCAATCTCTGGAATTGGTCGTATCAAAGCTATTGAATTGCAAGCCATGATTGAATTAGGCCAACGAGTCAGTAAGGCAGAATTGATTACGCAAGAGCAAATTTTAGGTAGTCAAAAGTTAGCGAAAAAAATGCAACAGGAATTGGGGCATAAGAAGCAGGAACACCTTGTAGCTTTATATTTGAATACTCAAAACAAAATTATTCATCAGCAGACGATTTTTATTGGTAGTGTGTCACGCAGTATTGCAGAACCACGAGAAATTCTGCATTATGCTGTGAAACACATGGCGACATCCATTATTTTGGTGCACAATCATCCATCAGGAGCTGTACTGCCAAGCAAAAATGACGATGAAGTGACCAAACATGTAAAAGAAGCGTGTGAGCTAATGGGCTTCATCTTACTGGATCATCTCATCGTCGCAGAGAAAGATTATTATAGTTATCGCGAAGAAACAGACTTGATTTAAAGTCTATTGACAACATAGTCAAATAGCATTCGATCTTTAGGGCGTGTTTCAAATAAGAATTCTGGATGCCACTGGACTCCCAGATAAGCGATTTCATCAGTTGTTGTAATGGCTTCAATGGTGTTGTCTTTCGGATCACGGGCAATGACTTCGACATTTTCTGCTAAATCTTTGATACTCTGATGATGGAAAGAGTTGATATGAGATACTTCGCCGTAAATTTTTTCCAAAACAGAATCGGATTTAGTGACTAGTTTTTGAGTAGTATATTCAGCAGAACTGTCTTGCCAATGGTGCTCAATATCTTGATAAAGAGTTCCGCCCATTGCAACATTAAACAATTGCGTACCGCGGCAAACGGTAAAAATTGGTTTTTGTTGTTGGATAGCTTCATGGATTAAGGCTAATTCAAACAAATCACGTTCCAAATAGTAATCATCACTGTCAATTGTTTTTTCTTCGCCATAGAATTGTGGTGATACATTTTGCCCACCCGTTAGGATAAGTTTGTCAATCATCTGGATGTAGCGCCGTGCCATATCTGCATCTCCAATCGGCAATATGATAGGAGTTCCACCAACTTCTTTTACGCCCTCTACAAATCCCTTAGCAGCATAACTCATGATGGCAAATTCATCTTCAGGGTTTGGTCTTTCATTTCCAGTAATGCCGATAATAGGTCTCTTCATAAATAAATGTCTGCTCTTTCTAATTACTTAATGCTCTTTTTTCATAAAATAAAGGAGTGTTTGTAGCTCACTTGTCAAATCAACATATTGAACAACAACATCTTTTGGAACGGTTAAGTGAACAGGAGAAAAACTGAGAATACCTTTTACACCAGCCTCCACAAGAACAGTTGCAACTTCTTGCGCTTTTGCACTAGGAACTGTTAAAATAGCTGTTTTAACATCCACACCTTTTAATTTGTTATTGATTTGTGAAATGCCATAAATAGGAATCCCGTCATTTGTAGTAGTCCCAACTTCAGGATGATCATCTGTATCAAATGCCATAATAATCTTCATTTTGTTCCGTTCGTGGAAACGGTAGTGGAGCAAAGCATGTCCCATGTTACCGATACCAACTAACATCACATTGGTAATGGAATTGTCATGAAGTAAGTCAGCAAAAAAATTCATGAGTTTTTTTACATCATAACCATATCCACGACGACCTAATTCGCCAAAATAAGAAAAATCTCGACGGACAGTTGCAGAATCAATCCCGATCGCATCTGCGATTTGTTTTGAATTGGCTTTGTCAATTTTTTCGGAATTAAATCGTTTGAAAATCCGATAATACAGAGAGAGCCTTTTAGCAGTTGCGCGTGGAATGGTTGTATTATTTTCAGATTTCACAAAATCACATCCTTTCAAAGACTATTTTATAGAAAGTTTGTGAAAAAATCAACTTATTTGATAAAAATAGAAAAGGAGTAGGACAAAATCAAGAAAATCAAAGATTTTTGGCTTGTTTCCTACTCTTTATTGTTTTACTGATGATTTAAAAATGAGTTTTTAAGCTATTTGTTTATTGTTCTTGTTTAGTGAAAATACCACGTTCTACCAAGCTATCCATTAAGAAATAAAACTTTTCTTGAATGATGTGATTGTCTTCTGATTTAAAAATATTCACTAACCGAAGGCCAGATTTGTCTGTGATGTTGATTTTTGCACCTGAAAGGTTTTTGTTGATAATGATTTTCAACAAAAAGCCGTCTCCACTATTGGGAACATTTTCTAATAAGCGTGTTAATTCGTAATTTCCGACTTTTGTTTCGGCAAATGTGTTATCACGCAAAGTAAATTTTTTTACATTTTCTCCAAGAGAGTAACTGTAGGGGCAGTCTTTTAAGTGAATAGTGGTCTGAAAAGCCATCTATTTTATCCTCCTAAAATTTCTTTTAATGTTGTAGTAAATTGTCGAACTTCTTCTGAAGTATTTTGCTCCGAGAAACTAATGCGAATAGATTCCCTTAAGCGTTCTGAATCGCTACCATAAAAAGCTTTAAGCACATGACTTGGCTCAACCGTTCCGGCCGTACAAGCAGAGCCAGTTGAGATAGAGATTCCAGCCAAGTCTAAACGCATGAGCAATAAATCGTTAGCCTGATTTAGAAAGCCAAGATTTACGACATAGGGAAGTAGGTGTGAATCATTATTTATATAGTAATGGATTCCGTCAAGTTCAGAGAGAAGTTGCTGTTTCAAACTTTCAACATGTTCCATGTTTTCTTGGTAGCAATTGAGGCTCTCTTTTAGAGCCGCAACCATACCGGCAATAGCCGCTAAATTCTCAGTTCCTGCACGCCTTTTATCCTCTTGATCTCCACCATGTAAAAATTTGTCAAATTTTACATGATTGAAGTACAAGAAGCCGACTCCTTTAGGACCGTGAAATTTATGAGCTGATGCACTCATGAAGTCAATTCCTAGTTCTTCAGGATACACAGGTAATTTACCTATAACTTGCACAGCATCCACATGATAAGCAGCGGGATGATGTTTCAAAACTTCAGCAATTTCTTTGACTGGAAGCATATAGCCTGTTTCATTATTGGCATACATAGTGGAGACAAGTATAGTATCCTCTCTAAGAGCTTCTTTTATCTGCTGAGCTGTGATTTCTCCATTTTGGGGTTGGATATAAGTCGCTTCAAAGCCAAACTTACCTACCAGATATTCAATCGTTTCAAGAACCGAATGATGCTCAATAGCAGTAGTAATAATGTGTTTTCCTTGATCTTGATGGGCTAAGGCATATCCTTTTATGGCTGTATTGTTACTTTCTGTCCCACCAGATGTAAAGATGATATGTTGACTATTAGTATGAAGCAGTTCAGCAAGCTCTTGTCGGGCTTCACGAAGAATTTTGCTAGCAGCTCTTCCGGGGCTATGAATGCTAGATGGATTGCCGAAGGTATTTTCCATAACCTGTGTCATAGCAGTAATAGCAGCTTTTGACATGGGAGTTGTTGCTGCATTATCGAAATAAATCAAGATTTCTCCTTATTTCTTTTTATTGTAAGCAAAGAGAGGACTAACTGGTTTTCTTTTATGAATACGAACGATTGCATCTCCGATTAGCTCACTTGCAGTAATGTATTGAACATTTTTCGGAGTTTTTTCTTTGGTTGCAACTGAGTCGGTTACTAGAATTTCTTTGATTGGGGCATTGTCTAACTTTTCAGCAGCTCCCTCAACAAATAAACCATGACTAGAAACTGCATAAATCTCTGTTGCACCTTCACGTTCAACGATTTTTGAAGCTTCCGCAAAGGTACGTCCGGTATTTAAAATATCATCAATGAGAATAGCTTTTTTGCCAGCAACATCTCCGATAATATATCCTTCGTTACGATGAGAATCGTCTTGTGCATAGTCAATAATCGCAATTGGAGCATCTAAATGTTCTGCTAAGCTTCTAGCACGTTTAACACCAGAGTTTTTGGGACTGACCACAACTACGTCCTCGCCAGACAAGCCTTTTTCGCAGTAATGTTTGGCAAAAAGAGGAACGGTGTAAAGATTATCAACAGGGATATCAAAGAAGCCTTGAACTTGGACGGCATGTAAATCTAGGGTTAGAACACGATCAACTCCTGCCTTTACTAGCATATTCGCTACGAGCTTGGCTGTAATTGGTTCGCGAGGAGCGGCTGTACGGTCTTGACGAGCATAGCCAAAATATGGCATCACAACATTGACAGAATTAGCGCTGGCGCGATTGCAAGCATCCACCATGATGAGAAGTTCCATCAAATGATTATTGACAGGAAAACTTGTTGATTGAATGATAAATACATCAAAGCCACGCACACTTTCCTCGATGTTTACTTGAATTTCTCCGTCCGAAAATTGACGTGATGAAAGTTTGCCAAGAGGCACACCAGCAGCTTTAGCGATTTTTTCGGCAATATCGTGATTGGAATTTAGTGCAAACAACTTCATCTGTGCTTTATCCGTCAGTATATCCATGATAACTTATTAAGACTCCTTTTGATTTCTACACTCCATTTTATCAAAAAATAAGTAAAATTTCAGCTTTTTATTCATAAGTTTTGAGCAAATCTTGCAACTTTAGGTTTTGCATATTTATAATGGATATGATGAGCTTGTAAAAAGTAGTCAAATTGTTCTTTACCCATTTCAGCATCTATCACTTCTAGCTCTAATTCGTAGTCTGTTTTGTCAAAATAATGATTCTCATCAAGTGCCATTAAGCCAATAGTGGTTTCTTTTCCATAGCGAATAGTTGTTAAGCTCCCCAGCACCTTTAGTTCATCGAGATTGATAGCAGCGTGAGTCAGCAGTATGCGTATTTCTCCTTCAGGTAGCACACATGTATTGATGAGTGTGTGACACTCTTCTAAAGTGAGAGATTGATTGTATTCCATATTACCGACCTGTTGTGGAATTTTCAAAGTTAATTCGGCACGATTTTCAAAAGCACGGACGCGTAGTGCCATTTTTGCATCTCGGATTGAAAAGTCGGCTGTGTCAATATAGTAGTTTGTCTGTTTGGTAGCTGTTATATCTGAAAACAGCGGTAACAGCTGTTGGTACTCATTTTTTGTCAGAAGTGTTTTGTATTCAATTTCCAGGTGATTCATTTCCCAATCCTTTTCTTTTGTTTGAAAGCGATTTATGTTATAATAAGTATTGTGTTTATTTTATAAAAAAATAAGTAAAATGACAAGGTGATAGTATGGAAGTAGGATGGGAAGAGTTCCTGGATCCTTATATTCAAGCGGTTGGTGAGTTGAAAATCAAACTGCGCGGGATTCGCAAACAATACCGAAAACAAAAGCAGCATTCTCCGATTGAATTTGTAACGGGGCGTGTAAAACCGATAGAAAGCATCAAAGAAAAAATGGCTTTGCGTGGAATTAAAGAAGAAAATCTGGCACAAGATATGCAAGATATAGCTGGTTTGCGCGTAATGGTCCAATTTGTGGATGATGTAGAAGAAGTTTTGGATGTTTTGCGAAAACGTCATGATATGCGGATTATTCAAGAGAGAGACTATATTAAAAATCGTAAAGCTAGTGGTTATCGCAGTTACCATGTTATTATTGAATACCCCGTTGATACCATCAATGGGAGCAAAACGATTTTAGCAGAAATTCAAATTCGTACTCTGTCCATGAATTTTTGGGCAACAATTGAACATTCGCTGAATTATAAATACAAAGGTGAGTTTCCAGATGAAATTAAGAAACGTTTGGAAATTACAGCAAAAATCGCCTATCAATTAGACGAAGAAATGGGAAAAATTCGTGATGATATTCAAGAGGCACAAGCTTTATTTGACCCAATTAGTCGCAAATTGAATGATGGCGTAGGAAATAGTGACGATACAGATGAAGAATACAGGTAAAAGAATAGGGATTATCAGTAATCGCAGACGGCAAAGTCAGGAAATTTGTCGCCAATTGAAACAGAAACTAAAACAAAATCACTTTATTTTGAATGATAATAATCCTGATATTGTCATTTCAATTGGTGGCGACGGGATGCTTTTGTCAGCATTTCACAATTATGAAGATCAGCTAGACAAAGTTCGCTTTGTTGGCGTTCACACAGGACATTTGGGCTTTTATACAGATTATCGAGATTTTGAGTTGGACAAACTAATCGATAATTTAAAATTAGACACAGGCGCAAAGGTGTCTTATCCGATTTTGAATGTGAAAATTTTCCACGGAAATAATGAGATTTGTATAAAACGTGCGTTGAACGAGGCGACGGTCAAGCGTTCTGGACGAACAATGGTCGCTGATATCATTATCAATCAAGTGCATTTTGAGCGCTTTCGTGGTGACGGCATTTCAGTATCAACTCCGACAGGAAGCACAGCTTACAATAAATCGTTGGGTGGAGCTGTTCTGCACCCAACCATCGAAGCTCTTCAGATTGCAGAAGTTGCAAGCTTGAACAATCGTGTGTTTCGGACCTTGGGCTCCTCAATTATTGTCCCTAAGAAAGATAAAATTGAAATTGTGCCGACTTGGAATGACCGACATGCGATTTCGATTGACAATCAAAATTTTATGATAAACAATATTTCTAAAATTGAATTTCAAATTGATCAACATAAGATTAACTTTCTTGCTACACCGAGTCATACGAGCTTCTGGAATCGTGTCAAAGATGCCTTTATTGGCGAGGTGGAGGAATGAGGTTTGAATTTATCGCAGATGAGCATGTGAAAGTCAAAACATTTCTAAAAAAACATGAAATTTCCAAAAGTTTGCTTGCAAAAATAAAGTTTTCTGGTGGGGATATTCAGGTAAACGGTAAAAAGCAAAATGCCATTTATTTGTTAGATATTGGCGACAAAGTTGCCGTCGATATTCCTGCAGAAGAAGGTTTTGGCAGTTTGCAAGCTGTAGAGAAAGATTTAGAAATTGTCTACGAAGATGAACATTTTCTGATTTTGAACAAGCCGGCAGGCGTAGCCAGTATTCCTAGCGTGAATCATTCCAATACAATGGCTAATTTTGTGAAGGCTTATTACATTGCGAATCATTATGAAAATCAGCAGATTCATATTGTGACTCGTTTAGACCGTGATACGAGTGGTCTGATGTTGTTTGCAAAGCACGGTTATGCTCATGCAAGATTGGACAAGCAGTTGCAAAAGAAAGTCATTGAGAAGCATTATTATGCTTTGGTCAAGGGTTCGGCACCGTTAAAGCCAGAAGGAGATATTATTGCTCCCATAGCGCGTGAAGGTAGTAGTATCATTACTCGCTGTGTAGCAAAAAATGGAAAATATGCTCATACGAGTTATAAAGTTTTAGCGCAGTATGATGACATTTATCTCGTGGATATTCACCTTCATACAGGACGGACACACCAGATTAGGGTTCATTTTTCTTATATTGGTTTTCCGCTCTTGGGAGATGATTTATATGGTGGGAGCATGACTGACGGAATAACGCGGCAAGCACTTCATTGTCATTCATTGCGTTTTTACAATCCATTCCATGAGGAAGTTGTGAATAAATCAAGTCCTCTTCCGAAAGATTTTCAAACAGTCATTCAAAAATTAAGCAATAAGTAAGGAGTAAAACATGAAAATTTTTGAAACAATTCGTGAAACATTGCAAGGCAAAGAAGTGAAGATTGTCTTACCAGAAGGTGAAGAACCACGTATTCTTCAAGCTACTAAACGTTTGGTAAAGGAAACAAGTATCACACCTGTTTTATTGGGAAATCCTGAAAAAATTCGTATTTACCTTGAAATTGAAGGTGTGACAGAAGGTTATGAAGTCATTGACCCTCAAAATTGTTCATGCTTTGAAGAAATGGTTGTAGCTTTTGTAGAACGCCGTAAAGGAAAAATCACAGAAGACGAAGCGCGTAAATTATTGAAAGAGGACGTCAATTATTTTGGTGTCATGCTTGTTTATCTTGGTAAAGTGCAAGGTATGGTTTCTGGTGCGATTCATTCTACAGCAAGCACGGTTCGTCCAGCTCTTCAAATTATTAAAACACTTCCTTGGGTTTCTCGCACATCTGGTGCCTTTCTCATGGTTCGCGGTGATGAACGCTATGTTTTCAGTGATTGTGCAATCAATATTGACCCAGATGCTAAAACATTAGCAGAAATTGCTATTAACTCTGCCTTGACCGCGCAAATCTTTGACATTGACCCTAAAGTGGCGATGCTGAGCTATTCAACTAAAGGTTCTGGATTTGGTGAAAAGGTTGATAAAGTCGTCGAAGCAACGAAACTTGCGCAAGAAATGCGACCAGATTTGGCTATTGACGGAGAATTACAATTTGATGCAGCTTTTGTGCCTAAAACGGCAGAGTTAAAAGCTCCTGGAAGCAATGTAGCTGGTCAAGCGACTGTCTTTGTATTTCCTGGTATTGAAGCTGGAAATATCAGTTATAAAATGGCAGAGCGCCTCGGTGGCTTTTCAGCAGTCGGTCCTATTTTGCAAGGATTGAACCACCCAGTAAACGACCTTTCCCGTGGATGCAATGCTGATGATGTTTATAAATTAACATTGATTACTGCCAGCCAAGCAGTTGGTCATTATTAGAAAGCCAAGACAGAATCCAGAATTCAAGTTCTGGGTTCTCTTTTTATTTTGTGTTATACTAAAGCTATGTTAGATTTGAAAAAATATGGGATTGAGATGTGGGAGGATGAAAAGATTATCTCTTTTCGCCAAAAATTATTAGCTTGGTATGATGAAAATAAGCGCGATTTACCTTGGCGGAGAAGCAGCAATCCTTATCATATCTGGATTTCAGAAATTATGCTTCAGCAAACACGGGTAGATACGGTTATTCCTTACTATGAGCGTTTTTTAGCCTGGTTTCCGACAATTAAAGATTTAGCAATGGCTTCAGAAGAACGTTTGCTTAAAGCTTGGGAGGGGCTAGGTTACTATTCGCGAGTACGCAATATGCAACAGGCTGCTCAGCAGATTATGACAGATTTTAGTGGCGAGTTTCCTCACACTTACGAGGAGATTTCTAGTCTGAAAGGAATTGGTCCTTATACAGCAGGAGCTATTGCAAGTATTGCTTTTGGCTTGCCTGAGCCAGCGGTTGATGGGAATGTTATGCGGGTCCTGAGCCGTTTATTTGAGGTGAATTTGGATATTGGTGTCCCTGCTAACCGAAAGGTTTTTCAAGCGATGATGGAAATTCTGATTGACCCCCAAAGACCGGGAGATTTCAACCAAGCTTTGATGGATTTGGGCTCAGATATTGAAGCGCCTGTCAACCCTAGACCTGAGGACAGTCCAGTAAGGGAATTTAGTGCTGCTTACTTACATGGAACAATGGATAGATACCCTATCAAAGCTCCTAAGAAAAAACCTATTCCAGTTTATTTGTATGGTTTGATTATCCAGAATAATCAAGGAGAATTTCTTTTAGAGAAAAATGAAGCAAGCAGTCTTTTATCAGGATTTTGGCACTTTCCTTTGATTGAAGTAGACGAATTTTCGGATGATGAACAGTTATCCCTTTTTGAAGTAGCAGAAAATCAAGTTGCAATTGAATTATCTCCTCAAGAAAGCTTTGAGCAGGATTATGATGTGGTAGTGAATTGGCAGGAGCAAGCTTTTCCGACAATTCAACATGTGTTCAGTCATCGCAAGTGGCAGATTCGTTTGCTTTATGGTCAGGTAGTAAATGCTACGGAAATGCCTAAACAGGAACAAGTTTTATGGTTGCATCCTGATGAATTTGACAACTATCCATTTGCTAAACCTCAGCAAAAGATGTGGCAAGCCTTTCAAAAAGGAAAATTAAAAGGAAATTAAATATTAAGAGACAGGGACGATATGATCTCTGCCTCGTTTGGTGATAGTAAAAAGTTACTGCTTAGTTAGTTTATAATATACTTTGAAGCTGGAAATTTTAATTCCAGCTTCATTTTTATAAGTTAGCGAATGACTTGATTTCCTCAGCCGTCATAGAAGAGTCACAACGGACAGCTACTTGGCTATTCTCTGTGTGTAAAAATCCTGGCACAGTTGGGATTCCATATTCGGAACGAAAAGCTTGGAGTTCTTCCAGTTCACTAGGTTCCTCACTGTTGATAAAGAAAATGTATGCTTGGGTTTCAGCGACAACACTAGCTAGCGTAGTGGCGAATTTACGACAGTAAGGGCACGTTTTACGCCCAATGAAAAAAGTTGCGTTTTCTTTATTCTCAATGGCTTGTCGGGCACGTTCTACAGTCGTGACTTCTAAATCTTTGATATCTTGCGTAAAATTATCCATAAAATAACCTCATTTCTTTTGCTCATTCTAGTATGCCACAAATAGGAAAATAATGCAGAGATTTGAAATGAAATGTAAAATATTGAAAGAGAAGTGAAACAGAACTAGAAACTGAAAATTTTAATTGTCATCCTCTTATCTCAAGACTCCGCTATAAAATGTTTCCCAGCTATTTTGTATAGTCTCCCCTGTAACGTTGAGCAAATGTTAAAAAGCGAAAAGACTTTGAGACCTACTTCGAAAGCTCTGTCCGCCATCTTAAAGCAGCGTTTGAGCAATTATCTGTCATTTGTTACAAGACAATTTCGAGTCTGAGACACTCTTGTCCCAGACTCGAAGTTTGAATATTGTAGAAGTTAGACTGAGAAATCAAAGCCTTCTTACTTTTTGCTTATTTTACAAAATCATTGATTTCTGCTTCAATTTTTGCAATTTTTGCTTGAGCGTCTTGGCTGGAATTTCCGACAACAGCAATGTAGAATTTGATTTTTGGTTCAGTTCCTGAAGGACGTACAGCAATCCATGAACCATCAGTAAGTGTGTATTTTAATACATCGCTTGGTGGAGTTGTTAATTTCGTTACATCGCCGTCAGAATCAGTAGCAGTTTGTGCTTTGAAATCTTCTGTGACTGCAACAGCAGTAGCGTTAAATTCTTTTGGTGCATTGTCACGGAACTTGCTCATAATAGCTTTGATTTGTTCCGCGCCATCAACACCAGACAGAGTAACTGAAATCGTCTTTTCAGCATAATAACCATATTCTTTGTAGATTTCTTCAATTCCGTCTGCAAGAGTTAAGCCGCGAGAACGGTAGTAGGCAGCTAATTCTGCAACAACTAATACAGCTTGGATAGCATCTTTGTCACGCACAAATGGTTTAATCAAGTAGCCAAAGCTTTCTTCAAAGCCCATCATGTAAGTGTGATTGTGTTTTTCTTCAAATTCTTGAATCTTTTCGGCGATAAATTTGAAACCAGTTAAGACATTGAACATGGTTGCGCCGTAGCTTTCAGCAATCTTGGTTACAAGATCGGTAGACACAATGGATTTGCAAAGTGCTGCATTGGCAGGAAGTGTTCCAGCAGTCTTATGCGCTTCAAGGATGTACTTAGCCATAATTGCACCGATTTGATTTCCTGAAAGATTGCGGTAGCTGCCGTCTTTTTGGAGAACTTCAACGCCCACACGGTCAGCATCTGGGTCTGTTGCGACAAGGACATCCGCACCAACTTTACGCCCTAATTCTTCAGCGAGAGCGAAAGCAGCTTGGTTTTCTGGATTTGGTGATTTGACAGTGGAGAAGTCTGGATCTGGCACACATTGAGCTTCAACGACTTGAACAGAGTCAAAACCAGCTTGAGCAAATGCTCGGCGTGCTAACATTTCACCTGTACCGTGAAGCGGAGTGTAGACGATTTTCATGTCTTTGCCATATTCGTCAATCAATTGTTGATTGATATTCACGTCTTTTACTTCTTTTAGGTATTCAATATCGACATTTTCACCGATGATTTCAATCAATCCAGATGCTTTTTCTGCTTCAACATCAGCTACTTCAATGGCAAATGGATTTTCAATAGCACGAATATAAGCTGTTAGAGCATCAGCATCATGAGGCGGCATTTGACCACCATCTTCGCCATAAACTTTATAGCCATTAAATGGAGCAGGGTTGTGGCTAGCAGTAATCATAATTCCAGCAAAAGTTCCTAAATGGCGAACTGCAAATGAAAGTTCTGGTGTTGGACGGAGACTCTCAAATACATAAGATTTAATGCCATGTTTTGCTAAAACAGCAGCAGATTCAAAGGCGAATTCTGGTGAGAAGTGGCGAGAGTCGTAAGCAATAGCGACACCGCGTTTTTTGAAATCTTCGCCTTTTTCGTCAATCAAACGTGCTAAACCTTCAGTTGCCTGACGAACGACATAAATATTGATACGATTCGTACCAGCACCTATCAGACCACGCATACCAGCAGTACCAAATTCAAGATTAGTATAAAATGCATCTTCTTTTGTTTTTTCATCCATTGAATCCAATTCTTTACGAAGATAGTCTGGAAGTTCTGCAAAATCAAGCCATTTTTTGAAATTTTCTTGGTAAGTCATTACGAAATCTCCTTTTTAAAATAGGAAAGCTTATGAAAAATCAGTGAAAACAGGAAATATCATTGCTTATTTAATAAAGGAACGAGCATATCCATTTTTCTCAATTTTTCAGCTTTCTGCATTTGTTTAACCGTTTTCATTATAGCATTTTTTCATAAAAAAATCACGTTTTCACGTGATTATTTTCTAACTTTTTCAAGTGCTGGGATAATGGTAACTGTCAGAACCGCAGAAATAATCATTTCAGCAATAGAATTGGTTGAAATGACAGAGGCAAGCAGCAACTGAATGTTTCCATTATACACTTTGGAGAATAGCAGGAAAATCCCTCCTAAAACAAATATGGTATTTGTCAACGAACCGACTGTTCCAGCTAAGATAAGTCCGGTCTTATTTTTAAGATATTTATAAACAAAATAAGGAGTGACTCCGATTAAGATTCGTGGAACGAGGGCAATGAGGAGCGAATAAATATTCCCATTAGGTACAAACGGGCTAAACAAGTAACTGGTTGGCAAGAGAACAAGTGTGTTCGTAACCAGACTAATGATACCCATTAGCGCCCCTAAAATAGCACCTACTTTTGGTCCATATAAAATACTTGCAATAATAACGGGAATGTGGACAATCGTTGGTTTGATCGGAACAGGGAATAGGTTAAATATTACTGAACTCAATAGATGAATGACGAGCATAATCGCAAAAAAGATAGCAATTTGAGCAATATTAGATTGTTTCTTCATAAATCATTTCCTTTACTTTTTTTATAATTGTTTCTATATCAGCAAGTGCGCCGATTCCTTTGTCACCACAAGCGAGGACGGTTTCTATAGGCTGAATGATTTGCCAGCCATATTTTTCTAATTTAGATAGATTTTCTTGAGTGATTGGATTTTCATACATTTTTGTATTCATAGCGGGAGCCAGCACTTTTTTAGCTATTGATGGCAGAGCAAGTGCGGTACTGGTTATCATATTGTCTGCAAAGCCATTGGCTAATTTAGCGATTGTATTGGCAGAAGCAGGTGCAACTAAGAAAAGATCCGTTTGCTTGGCAATTTCAATATGATTGACCTTGTTTGGCGCAGGCTCGTCCATGACGTCTGCATGTACTACATTTTTCGACAATACCTGCAAAGTCAGTGGTGTAATGAAATTTGTAGCTGCTTGAGACATCAGAACAGTTACATTTAGATCGTCTTTTGTCAATTGACTGACCAAGTCGGCAGCTTTATATGCAGCGATACTTCCTGTAACAGCTAAAGTAATATGTTTCATAGATTGTCCTTTGCGTGAATGTGTGTTACGAGTTGTTGAGCGATTTCCTCTTTGGTGCTGGCTTCTATGACAGAATTTTCTTTGACCAAGTAAGCATGATGTTGATTATTAGAAATATCATACAAGTCATTTGCCACAATTATTTCTGCTTTGTTTTTTATGAAACTAGCACGAGCAACTGACAGTAGTTCTTCCTTAGAAACATCAACTAAGAGTTTAAAACCAATTAGATGGATATCGGGATTCCATTTTTTGACTTGGCTAATAATTTTTGGAGTTTGCTTGAGAAAGAGTACTTGGTATTCATCTTTTGATGAAATCTTGCCTTGATCATTGGTCTTATTCAAAAATTCTGTTAAATCCTGTGAAGCAGTAATTTGATCAAAACCTGTCATGTAAATAGGCGTGTAGTCAGAGACGGCCATTGAATGAATCAAAACATCATGAATTTTGACCAAAGACTGCATTGTTTCTAGCAAATCCTGAACATTTTCAATGATTTGAATGGTTAAATTTGGATGAGCAGCAGGTTTGACAGCACTCTGTGTAGTGATTAAGGTGACCTGATCACCTTGTGTTAAAAAACTCTCTGCAATAAGAGTACCAAGTCTTCCTGTTGAGTGATTCGTAATAGAACGAACTTGATCAATTTTTTCGCTTGTTCCGCCAGAAGTAATCAATAGTTTCATAACTAAATTTTACACAAAAAAACTTAATTCGTAAATAGAAAAGACTTTCCCGAACGTTTTTGAGAAGTTTAGCTTTGAAAGTGTTTGTTTTCTTTATTTTTTGGTATAATAATCCTATCAAAACTGGAGGATTCCAAATGAAAACGGATATAGAAATTGCTCAGAGCGTTGACTTACAGCCGATTGCTGATGTAGTGAAGAAAGTTGGAATTGATTACGACGATTTGGAGCTTTACGGTAAATACAAGGCTAAATTGTCTTTTAATAAGATTCAGGAATTACAAAAGAATCCAGTTGGTAAGCTGATTCTGGTAACAGCAATCAATCCAACACCGGCTGGCGAAGGGAAATCGACTATTACTATTGGTTTAGCAGACGCTCTCAACAAAATAGGCAAGAAAACCATGATTGCGATTCGTGAACCATCTCTTGGACCAGTAATGGGAATCAAAGGCGGAGCCGCTGGAGGTGGTTATGCACAGGTTCTACCAATGGAAGACATCAATTTGCATTTCACAGGAGATATGCATGCGATTACCACTGCCAACAATGCCCTTTCTGCTTTAATTGATAATCATTTACATCAAGGAAATGCTCTAGGAATTGACCAACGTCGCATTATCTGGAAGCGCGTGGTAGATCTGAATGACCGTGCTTTGCGGCATGTGACAGTCGGTCTGGGCAGTCCGGTTAATGGAATTCCGCGGGAAGATGGTTTTGATATTACGGTTGCATCTGAAATCATGGCTATTCTCTGTTTAGCGACAAGTATTGAAGACTTGAAAGAACGTCTAGCTAATATCGTTATTGGTTATCGTTATGATCGGACGCCTGTTTATGTTCGAGATTTGGAAATAGAAGGTGCTCTTGCTCTCATCTTGAAAGATGCTATAAAGCCCAATCTAGTACAGACTATTTATGGAACCCCTGCCTTCGTTCACGGTGGACCGTTTGCCAATATTGCTCACGGCTGTAATTCCGTTTTGGCAACGACAACAGCTTTGCATTTGGCGGACTACACGGTGACTGAAGCTGGATTTGGTGCGGATCTAGGGGCTGAAAAATTCCTAGATATCAAAACACCCAATCTTCCGACTGCTCCAGATGTAGTGGTTATTGTTGCAACTCTCAGAGCATTGAAAATGAACGGTGGTGTTGCTAAAGAAGATCTGACAACTGAGAATGTTGAAGCGGTTAAAGCAGGTTTTGCCAACCTCAAACGCCATGTGGGAAATATCCGTAAATTTGGTGTTCCGGTTGTGGTGGCTATCAATGAATTTGTCTCTGATACTGAGGCTGAAATTGCCGTTCTCAAGGAACTTTGCACGGAGATTGATGTCCCTGTGGAATTGGCTAGTGTCTGGGCAGACGGAGCTGACGGTGGTCTAGCTCTTGCTGAAACTGTGGTTAAAACGATTGAAGAGACTCCTGCTCACTACAGCCGACTCTATGACAACAATCTGTCTATCGAAGAAAAAATCGAGAAAATTGTCAAGGAAATCTATCGTGGAACAAAAGTCAATTTTGAAAAGAAAGCCAAAACTCAAATTTCTCAAATTGTCAAGAACGGTTGGGATAAGCTACCAATTTGTATGGCCAAGACCCAATATAGTTTTTCAGACAATCCAACGCTTCTGGGAGCGCCAGAAGATTTTGAAATCACTATCCGTGAAGTCGTTCCAAAATTGGGTGCAGGCTTTATTGTAGCCCTGACCGGTGATGTTATGACCATGCCAGGTCTGCCAAAACGCCCAGCAGCCCTTAATATGGATGTCGCACCAGATGGTACAGCTATTGGACTATTTTAAAACGAAAAAGGTTCGAGAGAGCCTTTTCTTTTTGAATTTGGTAAAATATACATGGTGATATACTTCATTTTTATGAAAGTAATAAGAAGAAAGGAAGGTTCGGATGATGAACATCAGATTAGCAAATAAAAACGACGCCGCTGTTCTTGTAGCTATTTACGCGCCTTATGTGGAGAAAACAGCCATTACTTTTGAGTATGATGTTCCGTCGGTGGAGGAATTTTCTGACCGGATTGAGAAGACATTGGAAAGGTATCCTTATCTGGTGGCTGAAGAAGAGGGAGTCATTCTAGGTTATGCTTATGCTTCGACTTATTATGGTCGAGAGGCATACAACTGGGCTGTTGAACTGTCGGTCTATGTAGCTGATGAGAATCGCGGTAGAGGGATTGGGAAGCAGCTTTATGACAAATTGGAAGAAATTCTTGAACAGCAAGGGTTTGTTCATTTTCTAGCTTGTATTGCTCTGCCGAATGACGCTAGTATTTCTTTCCATAAAAAACGTGGTTATCAGCAAGTAGCGCATTCCCAAAAATCGGCTATAAATTTGGCTGTTGGCATGATACAGTTTGGTTGCAGAAGAGTTTAGATAAACCAGCAAGACCAATTAAATTATTCAAAGATATGAATGTTGAAAGTGAATGGTAATATGAAAGTAGAAGATATTTTCCAAGGATTAAAAGAAGTAGCAAACCCTGAAGATGCTATTCACATGAAAGCATACATGAAAGACCAGCTCGAGTTTTTAGGGGTCAAAACACCTGTTAGACGAAAGCTTTCCAAGGTATTTTTTAAGAAAAATAGCAGTCTTGCAATTGATTGGAAATTTATCCATCAGGCTTGGGACAATCCCTATCGTGAAATGCAATATGTGGTGCTGGATTATTTGCAACTGAAACAAAAAGCTTTGACACCAAGCGATTTGCCAAAGATAAAGAAATTAGCACAAACAAAGCCATGGTGGGACACAATTGACTTTTTGTGTCGCTCGGTAGGCTATATTAGTTTGCATTATCCTGAGACAAAGAAAATAGTATTAGATTGGAGCAGGGATAAAGATTTCTGGTTGCGCCGAATTGCTATCGAGCATCAATTGCTTCAAAAAGAAGAAACGGATGTCCAGCTGCTGGAGCAAATCCTGATTAATAATCTTAATCAAACCGAGTTTTTCATCAATAAGGCCATCGGCTGGGCTCTGCGAGACTACTCTAAAACCAATCCCGACTGGGTGCTGGAGTTTATCGAAAAATACAAGGATAAACTGAGCAGACTCAGCATTAAAGAAGGAAGCAAGTATTTGTGAGATTGATAGATGAGGAAGTTTTTCCATCAGTAGTTAAAAACTGATGAAGAGGATTGATAAATGAAATATCGCAGGCAAGTATTGATGAACTAGCAAAAACCGAACCAATTCTCTTTGTGAGCATTACCCAAGAGGATTGGTTCGGTTTTTTGTCTTACTTAGTTCCTAGTTTGCTTTTCGATTTTCATTGAGTGTTAGATATTTTTTTGCTCTAAGTGATGTATATGATTGTATCTGGTATAATGAATGATAATAATCGTCAAAATAGTGGTGACTGTCCAGATAGCGTATTGGTGAATGAAGCGTGTGAGAAAACCAGTAAAAACAGCACCGCCGATGAAACTAGCGACAATCATAGAGTAATTAGCCGCTTGCCTTCTAATAATATGTCTACGGTCTTTAAAACGAATATACTCATACCAAGCAGTGACCATTCTCCGATAGTTTCCTGAAGTCATCATAATCATATAGGGATAAGACTCGATTTTTGAGCCTGTATAAGTTAGCATGACCATTCCGGTAGAGGTTGCAAGCAATATCACCCAGATAAAATAATGAGAATGAAAGAAAGGAAAGAGGAAAGTCGTGAGAGTCAATGGTAAGACCCCCCAAGTACGCCAATGTGAACTTTGCGCCCGTTCCTTAAGTAGAATACCGAAGACAAAGCCACAGGTAAAAAAGATAAGCGAAAGGATACGGTAAGCAGTCTTTACGGTTGGTCCATCCCAATTGGCTACGATTAAAAGAATATTCCCTGTTTGGGTTGCGATTAGCGTACTAAATTGCATATGCGAGAAAACATCAAGGCAGCCACCTACAGCACCAAGTAAGAGGGCCATTATTCTCGTATCCTGAGGCATAAGGACAGGCTGTTTTGTTGTATCCATAACTTTTTATCCTCCTAAAATTATTTTACTCTTTTAAGACACCAATTTCAAATATTGATAAGCTAGAAAATCTCTCATAAAAAATAGTTTGACTTTTAGGATTTTCTATAGTAGAATGCTAGATATGCGATGAGTCGATAAGTGGCGCAAGCCACATATTGAGCATGGGAGGTCATATACGCAGGAGCGGACCTTGATGAGTTGTGTGAACCTGCTCATCACACGAAAGTGCCCTCAATCCCTACTTTTTAGTGGGGATTTTTTTCTTATAAGTCTTTTCAATTCTTTAGAAAAGTAGTATAATACCAGCAATACACAAATTTTTTGAAAATTCAGAGAGGTATGTTATGGGATATACAGTTGCTGTGGTTGGTGCTACAGGTGCCGTTGGAGCTCAAATGATTAAAATGCTGGAAGAATCAAGTCTTCCAATTGAGAAAGTACGCTACTTGGCTTCAGCTCGTTCTGCTGGGAAAGTTTTGAAATTCAAAGACCAAGACATCACAATTGAAGAAACAACGGAAACTGCCTTTGAAGGTGTAGATATCGCTCTCTTTTCAGCAGGTGGCTCAACGTCTGCCAAGTATGCTCCTTACGCTGTTAAGGCAGGAGCTGTTGTCGTTGACAATACCTCTCATTTCCGTCAGAATCCTGATGTGCCTCTGGTGGTACCGGAAGTGAATTCTCATGCACTTGATGCTCATAACGGGATTATTGCTTGCCCTAACTGTTCCACCATCCAGATGATGGTGGCGCTGGAACCTGTTCGTCAGAAATGGGGCTTGGAGCGCATTATCGTATCGACCTATCAAGCTGTGTCCGGTGCTGGTATGGGAGCTATTCTTGAGACTCAGCGTGAACTGCGTGAGGTCTTAAATGACGGAGTCAATCCGCGTGATGTCAAGGCTGAGATTTTGCCTTCTGGCGGCGACAAGAAGCACTATCCGATTGCTTTTAATGCTCTTCCCCAAATCGATGTCTTTACGGACAATGACTACACCTACGAAGAGATGAAGATGACCAATGAAACCAAGAAGATCATGGAAGATGACACGATTGCGGTTTCTGCTACTTGTGTTCGTATCCCTGTTCTTTCAGCGCACTCAGAGTCTGTCTACATCGAGACAAAAGAAGTAGCACCCATCGCAGAGGTCAAAGCAGCTATTGCGAACTTCCCAGGAGCAGTATTAGAGGATGATGTTGCTCATCAAGTCTACCCTCAAGCTGTCAATGCTGTCGGAAAACGCGAGACATTCGTGGGACGAATTCGCAAGGATTTGGACGCTGAAAAAGGCATCCATATGTGGGTGGTTTCAGACAATCTGCTTAAAGGTGCTGCTTGGAATTCTGTTCAAATCGCTGAGACTTTGCATGAACGTGGCTTGGTCCATCCAACAGCGGAGGTCATTTTCAAATTGAAGTAAAATGTGAGATAATATTCGTATAGTTGTATTTTGCAGGCTAGGAGGACGATAGTTATGTCTATAGAAGATTTAAAAAAAGCAAGAATCATAACAGCACTTGTAACACCGTTTAAAGAGGACGGTAGCATTAACTTTGAGGCTCTTCCTAAGCTGATTGAACACCTTCTAGCGCATCATACAGAAGGATTGATTATCGCAGGAACGACAGGCGAAAGCCCAACTCTGACGCATGAAGAGGAGCTGGAATTATTTGCAGTAGTTCAAAAGATTGTAAAAGGGCGAGTTCCGCTGATAGCCGGAATTGGTACAAATGATACTCGAGATTCAGTTGAATTCGCGCGTGAAGTTGACAAATTTGGTGGTTTTGCTGCCGGACTTGCAGTGACTCCTTATTATAACAAACCGACTCAAGAAGGTCTATATCAGCATTATAAAGCGATTGCGGAAGCTTCAAATCTGCCAGTCATCGTTTATAATGTTCCTAGCCGAACGGTTGCTGGTTTGACAGTAGAAACTTCCTTGCGCTTGGCGCAGTTGCCAAATATTATTGCTATCAAAGACTGTACGGGTATAGATACTCTTACTCATTTGGTTGAAAACGCGCCACAGGACTTTCTAATTTATACTGGGGAAGACGGACAAGCTTTTCATGCAAAGGCAATTGGAGCACAGGGTGTTATATCTGTTGCGGCTCATACCAATGGTGATGATTTTTATGAAATGTTTTCAGCCTTAGATGAGGGCAATCTGAAAAAAGCTGCTCAGATTCAACGTCAGCTGTCACCAAAAATAGAAGCTCTCTTTTCTGTGACAAGCCCAGCACCACTTAAAGCTGTGCTAAATTCTCAAGGATTTGAAGTCGGACCACTCCGCCTCCCGCTTGTTGCCTGTACAGAGAAAGAAAAAGCCTCTATTCTTCCATTTTTTGAAGATTGAAATAAGCATTTTAGATTTCTAAAAAGTCGTAAAGATATTGTCAAAATTTATTGTGAAGTAGTTAATTTTTTCATTACGGAGGACTTTGGCATCTAATGCCTTTGATGAGGATGAATGCTGTTATTTGTATTCCTGTAAAGGCTTATTTACCAGCGATTCTGTTGAGATTTCAGTTGGATGTCTCCATTAATTATGTTTTTCATCACCGGATATTACGAGAAAATATTAAATAAAGGGCTTGACCTGTCCGTTAGGGGCTGGGGTATTATCTAATTGAGGAGGTGGTGCATCATGTTGAGAAATGAAATTCAAAATAAAACTGGTTTGACCAGAAAAGCAATTGAGTACTACGAGGAAAAAGGATTGATTAAGCCTTTGAAATTAGAAAATGGTTATCGAGATTATAGCGAAGAAGACATGAAAATCTTGAGTAAGATATCTTTATTTAGAAAAGTTGGGCTTAGTGTATCTGAGATAAAAGAATATTTATCTTCAAATGGGAATTCATTATCTTCCATACTTAGAAGAAAACAACATCAGCTGGATATTGAACAAATGAGGAGAGAGGTTATTGAGCTAATCGTTAAGAAAGAAAGCCAGACTCTTATTGATGATAAGATAGCTTTGATCGAAGCAGAAGAAAGTATTTATGAGAGATTGGAAAAAATATTTCCAGGACATTTTGGACAATTAATTTTTTCTGCATACCAGCCATTTTTGAATGAACATTTAAGAGAGGATGGAAAAGAAGCTTATAAAAAATTTGTTAACTATCTAGATAGCCTTCCTTCTTTTAACCTTAGTAAAGAAGAACAAGATTATATTGAAGAAGTAAGCTCTGCTTTTGATATGAAAGTACTAAAAGAAGTTAATGCGTCAAAAATTGAAGCAATAGAAAATGCCGAAAAGTGGCTAACAGAAAATAAGAATATTATAGCTCAATATCAAGATTATAAAAATAGCGACAATTATAAAAATAGTCCTATGAAAACAATTCAAGATAAATTACAAACATTTATGTTAGACAATAAATATTATGAAATAGCAATTCCACTAATAAGGAAATTTAGTAAGAGTTATAATCAGTATTACAAAAAAACGCTTATTACAAACGAGCAATATTTGAAGGCTAGAGATTTATAAGAGTATAAGGCATCTACTCCGAGTGAGCTGGTGCTTTTTTCAAAAATTTAATGTATCTGCTTACCCCAAAGGATAGACTTTCACTTTATTATAAAAAGATTATCAAAAACTCTTGCAATCTTTTTTTTCTTATGTTACAATCATTAATGGTTTGAAAAAACTGCCTAAGACAGTAGGGGAGCTCGACTCATAAAGATCCTACCGAGGACAAAACGGATCATGTAAAAGAAACGTATTGTACTTTCGTGTCTAGGTTTGGGCGCGTTTTTCTTTTGGAAAAATTCCCCAAGCAAAATAATTACGGAGGTGAAACACTAAATGAGTGAAGCAAGTATTGCTAAAAAAGCGGAACTAGTTGATGTAGTTGCTGAAAAAATGAAAGCAGCTGCAAGTATCGTTGTTGTGGATGCTCGTGGTCTTACAGTTGAACAAGACACAGTTCTTCGTCGTAATCTTCGTGGAAGCGAAGTTGAGTATAAAGTCATTAAAAACTCAATCTTACGTCGTGCAGCTGAAAAAGCTGGACTTGAAGGTTTTGCTGATGCGTTTGTTGGACCATCTGCTGTTGCATTTTCAAATGAAGATGTTGTAGCACCAGCAAAAATCATCAATGATTTTACTAAAGAAGCTGATGCACTTGAAATTAAAGGTGGAGCTATTGAAGGTGCGGTTGCATCTAAAGAAGAAATTGTTGCTCTTGCAACTCTTCCAAACCGCGAAGGACTTCTATCTATGCTACTATCTGTACTTCAAGCGCCAGTTCGCAACGTTGCTCTTGCAGTCAAAGCGGTTGCAGACAACAAAGAAGAAGCGGCTTAATGTTAAGTTGCGCGTAGCCTATGCTACAAACTAATTTTAAACTAATGAAATATATTTGGAGGAAATAACAATGGCATTGAACATTGAAAATATTATTGCTGAAATTAAAGAAGCTTCAATCCTTGAATTGAACGACCTTGTAAAAGCTATCGAAGAAGAATTTGGTGTAACTGCAGCTGCTCCTGTAGCTGTAGCTGCTGCTGGTGCTGGTGAAGCTGCCGCTGCAAAAGATTCATTTGACGTTGAGTTGACTGCAGCAGGCGACAAGAAAGTCGGCGTTATCAAAGCTGTTCGTGAAATCACAGGTCTTGGTCTTAAAGAAGCTAAAGAACTTGTTGACGGAGCACCAACTGTTGTTAAAGAAGGTGTTGCAACTGCAGAAGCTGAAGAAATCAAAACTAAATTGGAAGAAGCTGGAGCTTCTGTTACTCTTAAATAATAGAGTACCGCAATTTGATTGCGGAAGCCTAATAAATCAAGGTTTTAAGGTTGCTTAAGGCGATTTAAAATTAGAGGAATGATGTCATTCCCCAATGACCCTACTAAGGATTTATCTTGGTGGGGTTTTTGTTTTCTTGAGAATTCCCTTTATTCATGATAGAATAAATAGGATAATGCTAGTATTTGGAGAGAAAATGAACTATTATAATGTTGGAAAAATTGTAAATACGCAAGGTTTGCAAGGTGAAATGCGTGTACTATCGGTGACGGATTTTGCAGAGGAACGTTTTAAAAAGGGAAGTATGCTGGCCCTTTTTGATAAGAAAGATAATTTTGTCATGAATGTGGAAATTGCCAGTCATCGTAAGATGAAAAATTTTGATATTATCAAATTCAAAGGAATGTACCATATCAATGACATTGAGAAATATCGTGATTTTACTTTGAAAGTGGCTGAAGAAGATTTATCGGATTTAGATGAGGGCGAATTTTATTATCATGAAATTATTGGCTTAAATGTTTATGAACAGGATATTTTGATTGGAACCATTAAAGAAATTTTGCAGCCGGGTGCCAATGATGTCTGGGTGGTAAAGCTTAAAGGTAAGCGCGATTTACTCTTGCCTTATATTCCACCTGTTGTGCTGAATATTGATCTTGAAAATAATCGAGTAGATGTGGAAATTCCGGAAGGGCTGGATGATGAAGATTGATATTTTAACATTATTTCCGGAGATGTTTGCCCCGCTGGAGCATTCAATAGTTGGTAAGGCACGTGAAAAAGGATTGCTAGAGATTCACTATCATAACTTTCGGGAAAATGCAGAGAAATCACGACATGTTGATGATGAGCCTTATGGAGGCGGTCAAGGAATGTTGCTTAGAGCGCAACCGATTTTTGATGCTTATGATGCGATTGAAAAAAAGCAACCACGGGTTATTTTGTTAGATCCCGCTGGTCGTACTTTTGATCAAGCCTATGCGGAAGAGCTTTCCCAAGAAGAAGAATTGATTTTTATTTGTGGGCATTATGAAGGCTACGATGAGCGGATTAAAAGGTTGGTGACGGACGAAGTTTCGCTTGGAGACTATGTCTTAACAGGTGGAGAATTGGCTGCTATGACGATAATCGATGCGACAGTACGGCTGATTCCTGAAGTTCTTGGTAAGGAAGTTAGTCATACTGATGACAGTTTTTCATCAGGTCTTTTAGAATATCCTCAATATACGCGCCCTTATGATTTTCGTGGAATGGTTGTGCCAGATATTTTGATGAGTGGTCATCATGAAAATATTCGAAAATGGCGTCTGTATGAGAGTTTGAAAAAGACTTATGAACGTCGTCCAGATTTATTAGAAAAATATGAATTAACAGCCGAAGAAACTGAAATGCTGGAAGAGATTCGTAAAGAAAAAAGCGATTGGTAAGAGTAAAAGTTTTCTAATGTTATTTAGAAAGCTTTTTTATTATTGTTAAAAAACAGATAAAAAATTCTTGACAGCTAATTTCTATCATGGTATCATATTAACCAGTTAATGAACTGGTTAAATACTAGTTAAGGAGTGATATATGAAATTAAGGAAATATTTATTTTCTATTTTTGTGGTAGGATTGACTTTGTTGTTGACAGCGTGCGGTGCAGGTAGCAAAAAGCAGAGCAAGGGAATGAAAATTGTAACAAGTTTTTATCCGATTTATGCTATGGTCAAAGAAGTATCAGGCGATTTGAATGATGTTCGGATGATTCAGTCAAGCACGGGAATTCATTCTTTTGAGCCATCGGCGAATGATGTAGCTGCTATCTATGATGCGGATGTCTTTGTTTACCATTCTCATACACTAGAGTCATGGGCAGGAAAATTGGATCCAAATCTAAAAAAATCCAAAGTGAAGGTGCTTGAAGCTTCAGAAGGGATGAAGCTGGAGCGCGTACCGGGATTAGAAGATGTAGCTACTGGTGAGGGAGTGGATGAAAAGACTCTATACGATCCGCATACATGGTTAGACCCAGAAAAAGTAGCAGAAGAAGCGCAAATCATCGCTGATAAACTTTCGAAGATTGATAGTAAAAATAAAGAAACCTATCAAAAAAATGCGAAAGAGCTGGCAGCTAAGGCAAAAGAGTTGACTAAAAAATATCAGCCGATTTTCAAAGCAGCGAAACAAAAAACATTTGTGACGCAGCATACGGCCTTTTCTTACTTGGCAAAGCGATTTGGATTGACCCAATTGGGGATTGCTGGGATTTCACCAGAACAAGAACCAAGTCCGCGCCAACTGACAGAAATCGAAGAGTTTGTGAAACAATACAAGGTCAAAACAATTTTCGTGGAAAGCAATGCGTCATCAAAAGTTGCGAAAACTTTGGTCAAATCTACAGGCGTTAAACTAAAACAATTAAATCCTTTGGAAGCTGATCCGCAAAATAATCATACTTATCTTGAAAATCTAGAAGCCAATCTAGCGACATTGGCAAAAGAATTGAAAAAATGAGGAGAATCATGAAGAAAAAATATCTTATCGGTTCTGTTGCAGTTGTTGTCTTAAGTTTGTGTAGCTATGAGCTGGGGCGTCATCAGACAGTATCTAGCAAGGAAAATAACCGTGTTGCTTATGTAAATGGAAAATCTAAAGCAAACAAGGGCAAGCAAGCAGAGAATTTGTCGCCTGATGAAGTGAGTGCAAAAGAAGGAATCAATGCGGAACAGATTGTTGTCAAAATTACAGACCAAGGTTACGTAACTTCTCACGGTGATCATTATCACTATTATAATGGGAAAGTCCCTTATGATGCGATTATCAGTGAAGAGCTGATTATGCGGGATCCAAACTATACCTTGCAGCAGTCTGATATTATCAACGAAGTGAAAGATGGCTACATTATCAAGGTAAATGGGAAATATTACCTTTACTTGAAAGATCCAAATCATACCAGTAATGTTCGTACAAAAGAAGAAATTGCTCGCCAAAGGGCAGAATATAGTGGCAAAGGCCATAAGGGAGCGAAAGGTGGTGCTGTAACAACAGCTGTCAAAGAAGCTCGTGCGCAAGGTCGTTATACGACGGATGACGGCTATGTCTTCAATCCGACAGATGTGATAGAAGATACTGGAGATGGCTTCATCGTACCGCATGGTAATCATTTCCATTATATTCCAAAGAAAGATTTGTCTCCTAGTGAGTTAGCTGCTGCTCAGAGCTATTGGGACAATAAACACAAATCTGGCGGTACGACATCAACTCCGAGTCCAAGTCCAACGCCATCAAGACCATCAAATGGCGGAACTACACTACCTTCTATCCATTACCAACCATCAACGCCGGGAACACAGACTCATCAGGGCAATAATCATCATGCGCAGCCATCACAACCAAGTCATCAGAATACTCCATCTGCTCATCAAGAAATCATCAATCTGTTAAAACAACTGTACTTGATGCCGTTAAACCAACGTCATGTGGAATCTGATGGTTTGATATTTGACCCGGCACAGATTACTAAAAAATCTTCTAGTGGGGTGGCAGTGCCACATGGTAATCATTATCATTTCATTTACTATAGTCAAATGTCGCCACTAGAAGAAAAAATTTCGCGGATGATTGTTCCTGGTACGGACTATTCAGAAGCGAAAAAGCTAGCTGGTCAAAGTAATCAACAGACAAACCCAAGTAAACCGAACCAAGATACGGGCAAGGACCAAACACAGCCAAACAAACCTAATGATGGCAAGCAAACTGAGCCAAGCAAAGAGCCTGAAAAGCCAAAAGAAGAACCATCTGAGACAGAAGTGACGGATGAACAGATTCAAACCTTTATCAATAAGGCTGAAAGTTTGATGAGTAAGGTGACAAATGCTAGTCAAAAGGCAAGCTTTGAAGAGCAACTCGCTGGTATCAAATCTGGCTTCACTCTTGGAACAGAAGAAAAAGCAACAGTGCTTCAAAAAGTGAAAGATTTGTTGTCTGAAATCGTCAAGGCGGTTGAACCGGAAACACAAGCGGGACTGACAAAGAAAAATGCTGAAATCGTTGCTGCTTTCAAGAAAGTCTTAACACCAATTCGTCAAACGCTTGAAAGCAAAGGGGATAAAGCACAACTGGCAACGGTTGAAGACCTCATGCAACAGGCTGCCAATCCGAATGTGGATAAGCTTGCCTTATTGGATAAGGTTTTGAAATTGTCAAGTGAGGTACAGCACCCTGACCGCGCAGGTAAAGCAAATTCTCAAATTGCTTATACGGCTGATGAAGTTGCGCTAGCTAAAGCTGCAGGTCGTTATGCGACATCAGATGGTTATATCTTTGATCCGCATGATGTGATTAAGGATGAGGGAGATGGCTACACTGCGCCACACATGACACACAGCCATTATATTCCTAAGAAAGATTTGTCAGAATCTGAGCGTAAGGCGACGGAAGAGTATCTGAAAACAAAAACTCCGAATGAAAAGAAAGAAGACAAGCCTAAAACTGATCCAAAGCAACCTCAAAAAGAAAGTGCGCAATCAATCTATGAACGCGTGACACCGGCTAAAAAGGTACCTGTTGAGGCAATGCCATATCATACAGCTTATGTCGTTGATTATAAAAATGGTCAATTGATTATTCCGCATTATGACCATTATCATAATATCTCTCTTTCTTGGTTTGATCAAGGACTTTACAAAGCACCTGACGGCTACAGCATGGAAGATTTCCTTGCGACCGTGAAATATTACGTCACTCATCCAGAAGACCGTCCGCATTCTGACAATGGTTTTGGTAATTCTAGTCAGCATGGTAAGAAAAATCAATCAGATAACGGAAAGAACTATGCACCAAATGAAGAGCCAGAAGATAAGAAAGACGACTCTGCAAGTAAAGAGGTAGATGATGAAAAGGAAAATTCAGAAGGGACTGAAAAACCAACAGTTAATGCTGAAGAAGAAGCTGAAAAGGCACGCGCAGCAAGCTATGGATTGTCTCTGCAAGATTTCCGAAAAAAACTGATTAACATTGCTTTTAAATATGGTTTGAGCTTAGAAAACTTTACCTATCATCCTGAAAACAAGACAGTCAGCTATACTGATTCGACAGGAACTGTCAAGTCTATCAATGTACTCACAGGAGAATTGGTTTCTTAATAATGCACCCCTCAAGAGTTGGAAATTGACTTTCCAGCTCTTTTGTTATTCTATGTTTATAAAGGGAAGTTTTATCTTGTCCGCCAGGCTGATAAGACAAACTAAAAGAGATTCACTCCGTCCGCCGAGCGGATAAGACAAACTAAAAGCAATTTACTCTGTCCGCCGGGCGGATAGGACAAAACAAAATGATTTCACTTCGTCCGCCGGGCGGATAGGACAAAACAAAATGATTTCATTTCGTCCGCCGAGCAGACAAGCCAAACCAAAAGGAATTCATTCTGTCCGCCGAGCGAATAGAACAAACCAAAACTAATTTATCCTGTCCGAGGGTCGGATTGCTTCAACCAAAAGAGATTCACTCCGTCCGAGGGTCAGATTACTTCAACCAAAAGAGATTCACTCCATCCGAGGGTCGGATTGTCTCAATTAAAACTAATTCACTTCGTCCGACCCTCGAACGACTTTTTATAAACTAACAAATCTATCATTTTTGAGGAATGACTTTATTGGTGGTATAATAGGTTATGAAAAAGAGGGAAGGGAAACACATCATGTGGGATAGACCGGATTTTACAACGATAAAGACTTATCAAGAGTTTTCTCAATATTATTGGTATCGTGCAGAATTGGCAGACATTTGCAAACGATTGGGGAAGGAGCATTCAGGGGTCAAAAAAGAGCTAGAAGCACAAATCAAACAATATTTTGCAGGGAATGTTGCTCAAAAGAAAGTCCGTTTAAAGACTAAGAAAGAGAAAGATGTAGAGCTTACTTTAGACACGCCCTTACTTACTTGTGGTTTTGCCTTTAATACCCGATTTCGGGAGTTTTTCGCTCAGCAGATGGGTAGCAGTTCATTCAAGTTTACAGCGGACATGGCGGCAGCTTGGCGAAAGGTAAAAGCAGAAAAAGATGTTGAATTCACACTGCGAGATATGATAGCGATTTATCAAGGACAATCAAGCTATGCTCAATATGATACTTCTAGCTGTCAGTGGAATCAATTTGTCAAAGATTTCTGCGCTGACACAAGCAATGCTTCTTTTCAGCCTAAACTAAAAGTTGCCGCTATTCTTTGGCAGAAAGTAAAACATTCAACCGCTCCTAAAGTCTATCACCAGCAGCTAGTAAAGAACTTTTGGGATGATATTTCTATGTATTGGAAAAGGAAATAAGAAGAATGATTTGCCCACTTGCGAAAAAACAGTCACGAGGCTGTTTTTTTTGATATAATAGAAAGTATGAATCAATCAGAAAAAATTTCAAATTATCAATTACTTTTAGCACAACTTGAAGCATTACTAGAAGGCGAAAGCAATGCGTTGGCGAATCTCTCAAACAGCTCTGCTCTGCTAAACCAAGCCTTGCCTCATTCTGTCTTTACTGGCTTTTATCTTTATGACGGAAACGAGTTGGTGTTAGGTCCTTTTCAAGGGGGCGTTTCCTGCGTGCACATTGCTTTAGGAAAAGGTGTTTGCGGTGAAGCAGCAGCCAAACGGCAGACGGTGATCGTCGAAGATGTTACCCAGTATGGTAACTACATTTCCTGTGATAGCAGGGCACGTAGTGAGATTGTGGTGCCAATGGTCAAAAACGACCAATTAATAGGAGTGCTGGATTTGGATTCTCATCTGGTAGCGGATTACGATGAGATTGATCGAGAATATTTGGAAAATTTTGTGGCTCTCTTACTAGAGAAAACAAGTTGGAATTTTGAAATGTTTGGAGACAAAGCCTAATGTATCAAGCTTTATATCGAAAATATAGAAGCCAAACCTTCGGTCAGCTAGTCGGGCAGGAAGTCGTGGCGACAACCTTGCGGCAGGCAGTTGAGCAAGATAAAATCAGTCATGCTTATCTCTTTTCAGGTCCTAGAGGAACAGGAAAGACCAGTGTAGCCAAAATTTTTGCCAAAGCCATGAATTGCCCCAACCAAAAGGGCGGCGAGCCTTGTAATGAGTGCTATATTTGTAAGGCCATTACCGAAGGAAGCCTAGAAGATGTCATCGAGATTGATGCGGCTTCCAATAATGGTGTAGATGAAATCCGAGATATTCGTGACAAATCTACTTACGCTCCTAGCTTAGCTAAACACAAGGTTTATATCATTGATGAGGTTCACATGCTCTCAACGGGCGCTTTTAATGCGCTTCTTAAGACTTTGGAAGAGCCAACAGAGAATGTCGTCTTTATTTTAGCAACGACAGAGTTGTATAAAATACCAGCAACCATTCTCTCGCGTGTTCAGCGCTTTGAGTTTAAGTCGATTAAGACCAAAGATATTGTAGAGCATATTGAGTGGATTTTGCAGCAAGAAAATATTGACTTTGAAAATGAAGCGGTGCAGATTATTGCAAGACGAGCAGAAGGTGGTATGCGAGATGCCCTATCTATCTTGGACCAAGCCCTCAGCTTGACTCAAGACAATCAGCTGACAACGGCTATTTCTGAAGAAATCACGGGTTCTATCAGTTTAGGAGCATTAGACGCGTATGTAGCAGCTGTATTAGCGCATGATACGTCAGTGGCATTAAAAAATCTTGATGTCATATTCGACAGCGGCAAAAATATGGCTCGCTTTGTCACAGACCTGCTGCAATATTTTAGAGATTTGCTCATCATTAAAACGGGTGGAGAAAATACGCATACGAGTGAAAGCTTTTTAGAAAACCTCAAGACTCCGCAAGAAAGATTGTTTGAGTTGATTGAGATTGCAACGAAGAGCCTTGCGGAAATCAAGAACAGCTTGCAACCCAAGATTTATACAGAAATGATGACCATTCGACTGGCAGAAGGGCAAGATAAAGCAGAATTACCCTCCAATATAGCAGGCGAGATAGAAACGCTCAAAGAAGAAATCAGCCAGCTTAAAAATCAATTGGCAAGTTTGCAGTCAAGTTCCGCACCTAGTAAGCCAGTACAGGCAACACGCTCAGCCAAAACAAGCAAGGGTTATCGAGTAGACCGCCATAAAGTGAATGCCATTCTGCAAGAAGCAGTTGAAAATCCTAGCCTGGCTCGCAGTAATTTAACCAAGTTGCAGAATGCTTGGGGAGAAATTATTGAAAGTTTAGCCGGAGCAGATAAGGCACTTTTAGTCGGCTCACAACCCGTCGCAGCTAACGAAAACCACGCTATTCTTGCATTTGAGTCAAGCTTTAATGCAGAACAAACCATGAAACGGGAAAATCTCAACACCATGTTTGGGAATTTATTAAGCAATGCTGCTGGATTTTCACCAGACATCTTGGCGGTTTCTATGACAGATTGGACAGAGATTCGGGCTGAATTTTCGGCTAAAGCGCGTGGAGAAAACGCACCACAAGCTGAAGAAAAAGAGAATACAGTCATTCCAGAAGGATTTGATTTCTTAGCGGAAAAAATTACCGTTCAAGAGGACTGAATTTAGATTTTTCTGCTGTTTCGTGCTATAATAGAATCATGACAAGACAACAATTTCTTACAACAGCTTTTTTCACAGCAATTGAAACGTATTTTTTTAACGAAGCAATGATGTCAGGACACTATTTATTTGCCGTTTTCTGGGCGCTTCTAGTGATTCGCAATTTACAGGTGAGCTATGTCATGGGTAAAATAGTGGACGAAATTGACAAACATATCAAACGTAAAAAATAACAAGAAAGGTTGGGGCGAAAATCCTCAACCTTTTCTTTTCAATTTGAAAAAATATTCTGCTTGCTGTAAAATAAAAGTGCAAAGATAAAAACACAGTTTCGGTTGGTAGTCCGAACATATTCGTGACAGGCTAGATTTGTTTTTCTAATGACAATTGAAGTAGGTCACGACTATCAGTAACCCTCCTCCTTGGTTGTCCCTTCTTTGTAATGTATTTAAGGAGGATGCTGTATGGAACATGTTTCATTAGAATTGACCATATACTTTGAAAATGGCTTTTATTATGGCCTATTTGAGCAAGAAAATGCTCAAGGTTTGTCCGTTTGTCGGGTGACATTTGGAGTTGAGCCCCAAATGAACGAGGTTTTGGAATTTGTTAATCAGAAGTTTTCACAACTACAATTTAGCCCGGCTGTTGCACTAAAGAAAAAAAGACATTGTGCAAATCCCAAACGCTTGCAGCGATTAGCAAAAAAAGAAATGAAGCGTGAAAAACGCTCAACGAAATCACAAGATGCACTAAAACTGCAACAAGAGTTAGATAAACAAGCTAAACGTTCCAGATTGAAAGCTCAAAAAGAATATATGCAAAATAGAAAATTCCAATTAAAACAGCAAAAACGCAAAGAAAAGCACAAAGGTCATTGATTTTGTGCCGAAAAAAGAAGGAGACAAGTTGATGTTTATTCAATTTATCTCCTTCTTTTATTTACCAACTTGTTAAAGAAACTTCACCGCTGTTTAGCCACATTTCTTGTCCGGTATCTAATTGGATCAATAGCTGCCCGGTATCTGATATTTCCTTGGCAACTCCTTTGTAGTCTTTGTCATTTTGGCAAAAAGTGACCGTCCGACCTAAGACAAGGGAGTGTTGTTTGTAAAGGTAAATCAGCTCGTCTGGCTCACATTCATAAAAATCTTTCCAAATTTCAGCAATGAGTTCATTGCGTGTGATAGGTTGCTTTTCGTGGAAGAGAGAGGCAGCCCTATTTTTTAACTCTTTCGGAAAATCAGAGATTGCGAAATTGATGCCCACTCCAATAATCACATCAGTGACTAAGCCCGTCTCGACAGAAGTAATAGCTTCGGTTAAAATGCCGGCTATTTTCTTGCCCTTGTAGTAAATGTCATTGACCCATTTAATGTCCATTTCCATTAAAGTGAGGTCTTTAATAGCCTTATAAATGGCTCCAGCAGTCAGGATAGTATAGGCGGGAATTTGTTGAAAAGGGAGATTGGGTTTCAGATGAAGGGACATATAAATCCCGCCTTGATCTGGAGCAAAATAATTTCTGCCAAAGCGTCCACGACCAGCTGATTGATAGGAAGCAAGATAGAGCGTATTGGCAGGCTTACCAGCTTCAATACCAGCTTTGGCATCTAACTGAGTGGATTGGCAGTTTGGATTGAAGGAAACGTGGATGGGAGCAGCTTCTTCTATTTTTTTAGTAATCAGCAAGTCACCAGAGATGAGTTTATAACCTTTATTTTTTATGGATTCAATACGAATCCCTTCTTTTTCCAAACGCTGAATAGCTTTCCAGATAGAAGTGCGTGAAATTCCTAACTCCTGTGCTAATTTTTCACCGCTGATATAGTCAGATTCTCGACTTAAAATGTCAAATAAAATTTCGTATGTTTTCATTTCTATAAGCTACTCTTTCTAAGGGTTAGGGTGGTAGCAAGTGTTACCATACGAGGAATGGTTAGTTCAGCATGTTGAAATTCCTCGTGCAGCAGTTGCAAGCCTTGTCTGCCCATTTCTTCTGTAAAGACAGTAACCGTGCTGAGTGGTGGATAGACGTACTTGGCGATAGATGTATCGTTAAAAGCAATCAAACTAACACGATCTGGTACAGGGATGTCAGCTTCTTGAAGTGCTCGAAGAGCACCAACAGCTAAGGCGTCACTTGCCATGAAAAATGCAGTTGGAAGTTGTTCACCTAAATTTTCAATCAATTCTTTCATCATAGAATAACCTGATTCAGATGAAAAGTTTCCTATTTTGACGTATTTTTCCTGATAGAGTTGCTTTTCAGTTAGATAATTTTTAAAGGTTACTAAGCGTGGGTCAGATAAGGTAGTGGTTTTGTCAGAAGTTTGTTCTTGCCCCACTAGCAGTCCAATTTGCCGGTGCCCATTTTCTAAAAAGTGATTAAGAACAGCTATAACAGAATTTTCAAAGTCTATTGTGACGCAGCTATGGCCATAGGCAAGCGTATTGCTATCAATAAAAACAAGCTGCTCTGTGTGGAGTTCCAACTCCTTTATCTTTTGAGGGCTGAATTTTCCAATCGCAACGATACCGTCAACTTGAACGAGCTGTTCTAATTCTTCATTATTGAAAAAGCGCATAACATCATAACCCAACTCTTGGGCTTTTTTCTCTACGCCGATTCGGATAGCATAGTAGTAGAGGTCGTCTAGTTCCTCCTCTTCTGTGTACCATTCCACAATCGCAATTCTGCGGTTTTGAGAATTGCGATTGCTTCCTCTTTTTGTTTTTTTGTATTCTAATTCTTCTGCAATGTCAAATATTTTTTGGCGAGTCTCGTCACTCACAGACATAGATTGGTCGTGATTTAAAACGCGCGATACAGTTGCTGGAGAGACACCAGCACTTTTTGCAATATCTTTAATCGTTGCCATGATTGTTTCCTAATTTCTTTAAAGAATATGTCTATTATATCTTAAAAATTAGTAAAATACAAAAATATTTAGTAAATTTCCTAAACTTTACTATGAAAAGTTGGTGAGTAATACTTCTTACAACTTGATTGATAAAATTCCGGTAAAAATTTACTAAAATACTTGAAATTTTACTAATGGTGTTTTATAATAAAAATGATAAAACGGTTACAAGACCTAACAAAATAAAAGGAGACTTTTTATGTCAACAACTCTTTCAACTCAACAATTGCGTTCAAACTTTGCAACAATTTTTGGAACAGAAGCAGATCATACATTCTTCTCACCAGGTCGCATTAACCTGATTGGTGAGCATACCGATTACAACGGCGGGCATGTCTTTCCTGCAGCTATTTCATTAGGAACTTATGGGGCAGCGCGCAAGCGTGACGATAATTTACTTCGTTTTTACTCAGCAAATTTTGAAGATAAGGGAATTATTGAGGTGCCGCTAGAAGATCTTCGTTTTGAAAAAGCGCATAATTGGACGAATTATCCAAAAGGTGTGCTTCATTTCTTGCAAAAGGCGGGGTATGTCATTGACAAAGGAATGGACATCTATGTTTTTGGAAATATCCCAAATGGTTCAGGCCTATCTTCATCAGCTTCATTGGAACTATTGACAGGAATTATTGCAGAGAAACTGTTTGATTTAAAATTAGATCGTTTGGATTTAGTAAAAATTGGTAAACAAACAGAAAATGAATTTATCGGTGTTAATTCTGGTATCATGGATCAATTTGCCATTGGCATGGGAGCAGATCAACGGGCAATTTACTTAGATACGAACACGCTCGAATACGAGTTAGTGCCGCTTAATCTTAAAGACAATGTGGTTGTCATCATGAATACAAACAAGCGTCGTGAACTAGCAGACTCCAAATACAATGAACGCCGTGCAGAGTGTGAAAAAGCAGTAGAGGAATTAAAGCAAAAACTCTCTATTGCAACCTTGGGTGAATTAAATGAGTGGGATTTTGATGAATACAGCTACTTAATTCAAGATGAAAATCGACTCAAACGCGCTCGTCACGCTGTGTTGGAAAATCAACGGACACTCCAAGCTCAAGCTGCATTGCAAGCTGGCGATTTGGAAAAATTCGGTCGCTTAATGAATGCATCTCATGTCTCACTTGAACATGATTATGAAGTCACAGGATTAGAGTTGGATACCTTGGCTCATACTGCATGGGAGCAAGAAGGAGTGCTGGGCGCTCGCATGACAGGAGCAGGATTTGGCGGTTGTGCCATTGCTTTGGTTCGTAAAGACGCAGTGGAAGCTTTTCAAAAAAATGTTGGTCAAAAATATGAAGAAGTCGTAGGTTATGCACCGAGCTTCTATATTGCTGAAATTGCTGGTGGCAGTCGCGTATTGGATTAAGCGAGCGTTTTACATAATAGTAATAAGGGCTGACGAGGATTTCAGCCCTTTCTATAAAAGAAAGGAAAATCAATGGCACGAAATTTACTGAATGCCTTTGTAACGGAGGTCATAGCAAATAGCTCTTTTACAGAAATCGACCGGATTTATCTAGCAAATCGCGTCATGAGTCTGGTTGGAGAAGAAGCTGCAAAGCAAGAGACAGCAGCAACCAGCTTAATTGATCTCAAAGATGATTTACTAGAAGTTGCTTTAGCAGTTGGAAAAATCGGCTCAACTCTCGCAGAACAGGATATTCTTGGGGCAGAGTTGATGAATTTAGTCACGCCAGCACCCGGTCAGCTCAATCAGCAATTTTGGCAGACTTATGAACAAGATCCCAAGCGGGCTATTGCTGATTTTTATGAGCTTAGTAAGCGTAATGATTATATCAAGGTCAAAGCCATTTCTAAAAACATTGCCTATCAAACACCGACTGAATATGGTGATTTGGAGATTACAATCAATCTTTCTAAGCCAGAAAAAGATCCCAAGGAAATTGCAGCAGCTAAGAAAGCCAAGACGAGCTACTATCCAGCTTGCCAGCTTTGTTTTGAAAATGAAGGGTATCAAGGGCGACTAGATCATCCAGCGCGAGCGAATCATCGAATTATCCGCTTTGATTTAGCCGGACGAGAATGGGGCTTTCAGTATTCGCCCTATGCATATTTTAATGAGCATTGTATCTTTTTAGATAGCAAGCATACTCCTATGGCTATCAGTCGTGCTACTTTTGAACGTCTTTTGGACATTGTAGAGACTTTTCTGGGTTATTTTGCAGGCTCCAATGCGGATCTTCCTATCGTAGGAGGCTCCATTCTCACTCACGACCATTATCAAGGTGGACGACATACTTTTCCTATGGAAAAGGCAGAGCTGGACAAAACTTTCATCTTTGCAGGTTTTGAAAATGTAGAAGCTGGTATTGTCAACTGGCCCATGTCGGTTTTAAGGTTGCAATCAACTGATAAATCCGTATTGATAGATTTGGCGGATAAAATTTTACAGAAATGGCGCAGTTACTCCGATCCGACTGTTCAGATTGTAGCTGAGTCAAATGGTGAATCGCACCATACCATTACTCCAATCGCACGCCAAAAAAATGGCAAGTTTGAGTTAGATTTGGTTCTTCGGGACAATCAAACGTCAAAAGAGCATCCAGATGGTATTTATCATCCTCATAAAGATGTTCAGCATATCAAGAAAGAAAACATTGGTTTGATTGAGGTCATGGGCTTAGCGATTCTCCCACCTCGTTTGAAAAATGAGTTAAAAGAAGTTGAAGAATTTCTTTTGGGACAAAGAAAAGAAGTGGCTCCTTATCATCAAACGTGGGCTGAGCAGTTAAAAGATAGCCATTCAGATATAACAGCAGAATCAGTCCAGACAATCGTGCGTGCTTCGGTTGGTCAGATTTTCAAACGTGTCTTGGAAGATGCAGGTGTTTACAAGCGCACAAAAGAAGGTCAAATCGCCTTTATGCGTTTCGTTGAATCAGTTGGTCTTAAGAAATAGCGCCCTTTTTATGATATAATCTAAAAAATAGGAAGGAATGGTTATGGCAATTTTAGCATTAGGAGGAGTTGGTTATATCGGCTCCCACATAGTTGATTGATTGGTTGAAGCCGAACGAAAGGTGACAAGGCACCCCATTCCACTTGAAATCGCAGATCGTCGTCCAGGAAATCCGGATACACTTGTCGCATCGTCTGACAAGGCACGTCAGGTCTTGGGTTGGCAACCGAAATTTGACAATATTGAGATGATTATCGAAACAGCTTGGAAATGGCATTCGACACATCCAAACGGTTACGCTGATTGACATTGAAATCCAGCAGGAAGCCTGTTGGATTTTTACTTTTTAGTAATTTTCAGTTGTAATCTTTTTATTTCAGCTATCATTTGAAAAACTATCTTCTTCATGTTACAATTAGAAGAGTAAATTAAATACATAGAGGTAATATCGTGGCTTTTGGTGATAATGGACAACGGAAAAAAACAGGATTTGAAAAATTGACTTTGATTGTAGTTGTTATCATGTTATTGGTAACGGTTGGAGCAATCTTTGCAAGTGCACTTGGTGCTTTGAGCAATTTCTAATCCTCAAACGCTTGAAAGAGCGTTTTTTTAGAGTGGAAAACGAGAAAAGAGAAAAATATGAGTATGTTTTTGGATACAGCTAAGATAAAAGTCAAGGCTGGCAATGGCGGTGATGGCATGGTAGCTTTCCGCCGTGAAAAGTATGTCCCAAATGGAGGACCTTGGGGCGGTGACGGTGGTCGTGGCGGCAATGTTGTTTTTGTCGTAGATGAAGGGCTTCGCACTTTGATGGATTTTCGTTACAATCGTCATTTTAAGGCTCAGTCTGGTGAAAAGGGGATGACCAAGGGAATGCACGGTCGTGGAGCAGAAGACCTCATTGTTCATGTACCGCAAGGGACGACGGTTCGTGATGCTGAAACAGGGAAAATCCTGACAGATTTGATTGAAAATGGGCAAGAGTTCGTCGTAGCTCATGGAGGTCGTGGAGGTCGTGGCAATATTCGCTTTGCGACGCCTAAAAATCCAGCACCAGAAATTTCTGAAAACGGTGAACCGGGACAAGAACGTGAACTCCAGTTGGAACTGAAAATTTTGGCAGATGTTGGTTTGGTTGGGTTTCCGTCTGTTGGGAAATCCACTCTTTTGAGTGTTATCACTTCTGCTAAACCGAAAATTGGCGCTTATCATTTCACGACCATTGTACCTAATCTTGGAATGGTTCGGACACAGTCCGGTGAATCCTTTGCTGTGGCAGACCTGCCTGGCTTGATTGAAGGAGCTAGCCAAGGTGTAGGACTTGGGACACAATTTCTTCGCCATATTGAGCGAACTCGTGTCATCTTGCATGTCATTGATATGTCAGCTAGCGAAGGACGTGATCCTTACGAAGATTATCTTGCTATCAATAAGGAATTGGAATCCTACAATCTTCGCTTAATGGAACGTCCACAGATTATTGTTGCTAATAAAATGGACATGCCTGAAAGTGCAGAGAATCTAAAAGTCTTTAAAGAAAAATTAGTAGCAAATTATGATGAATTTGATGAACTGCCACAGATTTTTCCAATTTCAAGTTTGACGAAACAAGGCTTGTCAACGCTTTTGGATGCAACTGCAGAATTGCTTGATAAAACACCTGAATTTCTGCTTTATGATGAGTCTGAAATGGAAGAAGAAGCCTACTATGGCTTTGATGAAGATGCTCCAGCCTTTGAAATTTCACGCGATGATGACGCTGCCTGGGTTTTATCTGGTGATAAGTTGGAAAAACTCTTTACCATGACGAACTTTGACCGTGAGGAAGCTGTCATGAAATTTGCACGGCAACTACGTGGTATGGGGGTAGACGAAGCATTGCGGGCGCGTGGTGCTAAGGATGGTGACTTAGTTCGCATCGGCAAGTTTGAATTTGAATTTGTAGACTAAAAAGGAGTGATATCATGGGTGATAAACCAATATCCTTTCGCGATGAAAATGGCAATTTCGTTTCTGCAGCTGACGTTTGGAATGAAAAAAAGCTTGAAAAACTTTTTAACAAACTCAATCCGAACCGAAAGCTTCGCTTGGAACGTGAAAAATTAGCACAAAAGAAAAAAGAATAGGACTTGCTCATTTTTGAGCTAAGTCCTATTTTTCAGTTTGTGGTAATTTCGTTTAATAAGTCTTGGGCAGTTGTGGTTGGATTGACACGGACACGGTTGAGGGTTAGAAGTCCGTCATTAAGAGAAGCTAGTCCATTGTTGGTTGTTAACCCCATTTTATAGCCGAGGCTTTCAGCAATCTGTGTCGTTGTTTCACTATAACGTCCAGAAGGATAAGCAACCGTCGTTGTGTTTTGTGACAGGTTGCTGTCTAGATATTGCTTAGAAGCTTGCAATTCTGTCGTTTGTGTTTCTGCACTTGAAAGGGATAAATCCGGATGATTAACGGTATGATCTTCAAAAGACATTCCCTTTTGCTTCATTTCCTTGATTTGCGCAAGCGTCAGTATATCCTCGCGTCCATTTTCGACAAAACCAGTAATGACATTATTGGTTGCCCGCATTTGGTATTTTTGAAGAAGTGGGAAAGCATTGGTGTAAAAATCTCTCAAACTATCATCAAAGGTCAACCAAACGACTTTTTTATTTTTCGGAAGGACATTTTCAGTCAAAACTTTATAGGCTTCCTTTGGCGTGAGAGTATAATAGCCAGCGTCTTTTAGAGCTTTCAAATGACTTTCAAACGTTTCAGGCGAGACAATCAAACCAGCATTTGCTGCTTCAGAAGGATCCATATTGTGAATCGCATGGTACATCAAAATAGGGAATTTAACAGGCTGATCTTGCTTTATCCATTTCACTTTGCTTACTTTTTCACTAGATCCAGATGTTTCTTCAGTAGTTGCTTGAGAAGTAGAAGATTTGCTCACTTTTGAAGTGGCAGTTCTGGTATGGTTATTAGCCAGATTTGTTCCAGAGCGTTTCCACATAAATGTTCCTGCAATAACCAGAACAACCAATAAGATGAAGCTTATAATAGCACGTCGTTGTCTCCTCTTACGAATACGATTTCGTACAGAACGATTACCAGAATGTTTTCCCATTATGTGGAACTCCTTTTACTTTTAAATCACTATGTATATTTTACCATATTTCTGACTAACCGTTCACAATTTTTTAAAATAGATTTCTATTATTTTTATAAAAATCCTAAAGTCTGCTTACTAGAAAAAAACAAGTTTATTTGCTATAATAAAAAGCATAAAATCTCAAGGAGTAGTCATGTCTATTAAAATTGCTTTACTTGGTTTTGGGACAGTTGCTAGTGGTGTTCCATTTTTATTGAAAGAAAATAGTGAAAAGATTGTGCAAGCAGCTCATTCAGAAATTGAAATTGCGAAAGTATTGGTAAAAGATGATGCTGAAAAAGAATGCTTGTTAGCAGCAGGAAATCATTTTAATTTTGTCACGACGATTGATGAAATTTTAAATGATAATGAAGTAACGATTGTCGTTGAATTGATGGGGCGTATTGAACCTGCAAAAACTTTCATCACTCAAGCGCTAGAGGCAGGTAAGCATGTTATCACTGCAAATAAAGACTTGCTGGCAGTTCATGGCGCTGAGTTGCTTGAGATTGCTGCAAAACACAAGGTAGCTCTTTACTATGAAGCGGCAGTAGCGGGAGGAATTCCGATTTTACGCACGCTTGTTAATTCCCTAGCTTCTGATAAAATTACACGTATTCTTGGTGTGGTCAATGGGACATCCAACTTCATGATGACCAAAATGGTAGAAGAGGGCTGGTCTTATGAGGCGGCACTTGCTGAAGCACAACGACTTGGATTTGCAGAAAGTGACCCAACCAATGATGTGGATGGGATTGATGCTGCATATAAAATGGTTATTTTGAGTCAATTTGCCTTTGGAATGACGGTTAAATTTGAAGATGTCGCCCACCAAGGCATTCGCAATATTACACCAGAAGATGTAGCAGTTGCGCAGCAATTAGGCTATGTTGTCAAATTAGTTGGTTCCATTGAAGAAACGGAATCAGGTCTCGCTGCAGAAGTCACACCGACCTTTTTACCAAAATCTCATCCTCTTGCTAGTGTGAATGGCGTGATGAATGCAGTCTTTGTGGAATCTATAGGTATTGGTGAGTCGATGTATTACGGTCCAGGTGCTGGACAAAAACCCACTGCAACAAGCGTTGTCGCAGATATTATTCGGATTGTTCGACGGATAAACGAAGGAACCGTTGGAAAAGCCTTTAATGAGTTCCGGCGTGAATTAGTTCTGGCTAAACCAGAAGATCGTAAGAGCCTGTACTACTTTTCGATATTAGCACCTGATGCGAAAGGACAAGTTTTACGCTTAGCAGAAATTTTTAATGCTGAAAATATCTCCTTTAAACAAATTCTGCAACAAGGAACAGACGGAAATACCGCACGTGTTGTGATTATTACTCATGCTGTCAACAAAACGCAGCTAGAAAATGTCACTCGAAAATTGCAGGCAACTTCTGATTTTAAATTATTAAACACCTTCAAAGTATTAGGAGAATAAAATGAAAATTATTGTACCTGCAACGAGTGCGAATATTGGTCCGGGATTTGATTCGGTTGGTGTAGCTGTCAGTAAATATCTAACCATTGAAGTTTTGGGAGAAAGCGACCATTGGATGATTGAGCATGATTTGGAGCGGCGTATTCCTTCTAACGAACGGAATTTATTGATTAAAGTGGCGCGCAGAATTGCTCCAGCTATTCAACCTCATCATTTAAAAATGACAAGTGATATTCCTTTAGCGCGTGGTCTGGGTTCTTCTAGTTCCGTTATTGTTGCAGGGATTGAACTTGCAAATCAATTGGCAAATTTGCAGTTGTCAAATGCTGAAAAATTGAATTTTGCGACGAAAATTGAGGGACATCCAGATAATGTAGCACCTGCTATTTATGGTAATTTGACGATTTCTAGTTATTTAAACGAGAAAGTTTCAACTGTAGTGACGGAATTTCCAGAAGTAAGCTTTATTGCCTATGTTCCAAATTATGAATTGCGTACTAAAGACAGCCGTAGCGTTCTTCCAAAAGGTTTATCTTATCGTGAAGCTGTCACTGCAAGCTCTGTAGCGAATGTGGCTATTGCCGCTTTAATGAAGGGCGATATGGTAACAGCGGGGCGTGCTATTGAGTCCGACCGTTTTCATGAGCGTTTTCGCCAAGGTTTGATTAAGGAATTTCCAAAAATCAAGATGTTGGCAAAGAAAAACGGTGCGTATGCGACTTATCTATCAGGAGCAGGACCTACTGTGATGGTTCTAGCACCAAAAGAACAGTCGAATATGCTAAAAGATAAAATAGAAGAGCAACAATTTAAAGGACAAGTTTTTGAACTTCAGGTTGATGGCCAAGGCGTCCGAGTAGAAAATTGAGAAGAGAGTGAAGAGGGTGGAACAGAACTAATGAAACGAAAATTTAGTTCGTAATCCTACTTTCGTAAGGTTGCTCAATAGTCTGAGCAACTATTGTGAGGGCAGACAAGGAAAACGAAGTTTTCGCCAAAAGTGGCTCTTCTGAGCTTGAAAAGTGAACCGCTTGGAAAGCTCGAACTGCCACCTCAAGGCAGTACTTTGAGCAATCAGTCGCTGCGATAGTGTACTTTTTAGGTTGGGAATTTTTGTCCTAACCTCTTTTAATATTTTTACAAAAAATCTCCTCTTGTCTATTTATTCAAATGTATGCTATAATAAATAAAGAATATATAAAGGAGCACGGTTATGAATAAACTTGATTTGCAGGCGCTTGCGGATGAGTTAGGGTTGCAGTTTGATGAGACTTCATCTGTTATTTTTGGTCAAAAAGATGGTTATACTTTCTATATTGAACAAACGAATCAAAAAAATCATTACTGTATTTGTTGTTCGGTAAAAAATGGTGAAGCATTACCGTCTTTGGAAGAATTTAAAGAGTTGACGAAATCTTCTAAGGCTTTGAAAACTTATCAGGTTAATTTATATAAAGCAACTTTTTATATTAAAACTGGTATGACTAAAGGAAAAACACGTGAACATATTCGTCAAGGATTACAAGACATTATCGTGTTCTTGAAAGAAAAAAATCTTACGAATGTTTGTGAGCAGACCGGAAAAGCAGGGCAAGTAGATCTTTATCAAGTCGGAGGGAACCTTTTACTGCTTTCACCAGAAGCATTTCAAGAATTAAGCTCAAACTTGTCAATTGAAAACCAAGTTTATGACCACCAAAAGGAAAGTATCTTAGCAGGGACGGTAGGAGCCTTTCTAGGGAGCTTGATAGGGGGAATTGTTATCTTGGTGATTGCTCAACTTGGATATGTAGCTGTTGTTGCAGGGATTGTCATGGGAGTTTGTACGATTAAAGGATATGAATTGTTAGGTAAAAAGTTATCTAAAGTTGGGATTGCAATCAGTGTCGTGTTTATGTTTGTGATGATGTTGGTTGCACATCAGTTTGACTATGCTATTCAGCTTGCAAAAGCAGAAGGAGTGGATGTTTTTACAGCCTTTACTGATCTAACAGAGTATATTTTTAATGGCAATGAAGTGCATATCTCTTATTGGACAAATCTTGGTTTGCTATTATTATTCACAGGTGCCGGTGCTGTGGGAACGATTATTAGCGTTTTGTCTGCACAGTCACAAAAATATGTTACAAGAAAATTAGGGTAAAAGAATTCAAAGGTTTAGATTTTTATCTGAGCCTTTTTAGATCTGATCAAAAACATTAAAGAATAACTATTCAAAACATTTAGCATTTAATTTTAAAGAAGCTAATTGAATCGTCATCTCAACTATGCTACAATCAAGCTATGATATTCAATAAATTAACCAGAAAAAGTAGTATAGATCAATACCTAATAAAAAAAATGATTGCCTTTCGGCAAATGAGTTTCATTAAAATTACACAAGAAACATTGGTATCGCTCTTTCCGTTTTTCTTGCTGACGACGATAACAATGGTTTTTTCTGAATCCATTTTTGGTATAAATGGCTATATCAACAATCTTTTTGCGATTCGGCATTGGTTTCCTCATTTTTCAACTATTAGCTTAGTTACGACAAATTTCACCTATCTAATAGGAGGATTGGCAGGACCATTAGCAACTTATTTTAGTGCAAAGTACACAGCTGGTTATTATGGTCGTAGTACGGGGACAGCTGGGATTACAGCCTTTATTTTTAGCTTATTAATCAATTCACGCGAATTATTTTCGGTGGTTTTAAATGACGGCGCTTTGACGAGAATCAATCTTCCTGTCAATATCAATCTAATTGTTGCAATATTGATTGGTTATGTGGTGGGACAAATTTTTCGATTTTCAAGTCCGAATGATGATCACATTGTAGATGAGCATTTTATTTATTACCCTAAAACGTTGCGCCCTATCTTCTGCTCGTTTGCTCTGGCTGTCTTGGTTAGTTTTCTCATTAATCTGGGCAATCGATACAATGTTTTCTCAACAATTGCAAATTTTTTGTCAGGCTTAATTGTCAATCGAAACAATATCTTTGTCATTGAAATGAATACTGCCTTACGGACTTTTAGCGCTTGGATTGGAAATAGCAATCTCTTCAACAATATTCCTTTTATAAATGATTCGTTTGCATTAGATAATCTTAATTATGCTTTGAAACATCATACTACAACAGGGGTACCTTATCTCTTTTCAACGACCAATCTGTATGATGCTTATGGAACGTTTTCAGGTCTGGGCGGAGTTTTAGCTCTTCTCGTAGCCATTTTATGGAAATCACGCAGTGACAAGGATCGCGATGTCAGTTTGAAGAGTATCTTTCCTTCCTTATTTAACCACGGCGTAGCCTTTATGGTCGGGATTCCTATATTTTTCAATTTTCTATTTTTAATCCCTTTTATCCTCGTACCAATGCTGAATGTCTTTGTAGCTAGTATTTTTCTATATTTTAGAATAATGCCTCCGGCTGTCTATCCAGTTCCTAGCGGAGCGCCAAGTGTACTCTATGCTTTTATTGGGACAGGCGGAAGTTTGCGAGCATTAGCAGTAGGAATTTTCATTTTTATTATCGATGTTCTCATTTATATCCCCTTTGTGAGATTTAATGACCGGATTCATGGGGAACTCAGACAAATGGATCAGAAAGGAGGCGAACATGACTAAAAAGGTAAAAATAGTGCTACTAATTGTTCTAATTTTTTTGATAGGACTAGCAATTCCCTCTTATAGTTGGACGAGAAAAAACATTGATCAAATTGCTAAATTTTATAATGCTCGGATGTCGCCAATCATTATGATACCAGGTAGTTCTGCTACGGAGAGCCGCTTTGACGGCTTGGTTCAAAAGCTCAATCAAAGACGTCGTGGCGTGAAGCATAGCTTGCTCAAAGTTAAGGTCTGGAATGACGGACGAATTACATATAATGGCTCTATCGCAGCGAATGATAACGAGCCAATCATTGTAATTGGTTTTGAAAATAATAAAGATGGCTATAGTAACATCAAAAAACAGGCCAAAATGGTTGACGCTGCCTTTGAAAATCTCCAAGGAAAATACAATTTCAATAATTTTAAAGGCTTGGGTCACTCGAATGGTGGTTTAATTTACACAGCTTTTATTGAAAATTACCTCGGCAGCTATGATGTGGAATTGAAGAAGTTGATGACAATCGGAACGCCTTATAACTTTACTGAAACCAATATCAACAACAAAACTGAGATGTTAGCTGATTTCATCAAAAATCGCGAAAATATTCCGACTACTTTAGCTATGTATTCTGTTGCAGGAACCATTACTTATGATTCAGACGAATTGGTACCAGATGCGAGCGTGAGTGCAGGGAAATATATTTATCAAGGACAAGCAGCGCACTATACTGAAACCACAGTCACAGGTGCGGATGCCCAGCACTCGGACTTGCCAACCAATGATGAGGTTGTCTCCTTAGTTCAAGAGCGCCTTATAGATAGACAAAACCAGCGAAATCAAAGAAATTGAGAAGGAGTAGGACAGACGACTAGGGCTGCTGACACAATCATGGTCATCTACCCTAATCTCCTCTTTTTGTTGTTATAAATTATGAATCGGACGATAATTGCTATTCATTTTTTGCATATTACTCTGCAATTTTGCTATTGTACTTTTTCTGAAAAGAGCGTTATACTTATGATAAAAATTGCTAAAAGAGGAAATCACATGCAAAATATAACCTTAAATAACGGTGTCGAAATTCCAATTTAAGGTTTTGGAGTGTACCGAATTGCTCCCAAAGATACCAAGAGTGCTGTACTAAATGCTGTCAAGGCAGGTTATCGTCATTTTGATATTGCTCAAGCCTATGCCAATGAAAAGGAAATAGGTGAGGCGATTCGAGAGTCTGGGATTGACCGCAAAGAGTTTTTCATCACTAGTAAAGTCTGGCTATCCAACTATGGCTACGACAAGGCTTATGCCTCGGTTTTAGAATCTCTTGACAAAATGAAGTTAGATTATCTGGATCTTATGTTGCTCCACCAACCTTTTGGTGACTATTATGGTGCCTACCGTGCTTTGGAAAAGCTTTACAAAGAAGGAAAACTTCGAGCGATTGGTGTGTCTAATTTCTATCCAGATCGTCTCAGCGACATTGTAGCTTTCAATGAGATTACACCACAAGTCAATCAAGTGGAAACTCACCCACTGAATCAACAGATATTCGCACAAGAAAATATGATAAAAAATAAGGTGCAAATTGAATCTTGGGCTACTTTTGCAGAAGGTCGTGGTGACATTTTCAACAATCCAATTCTCAAAAGTATTGCTGATAAACATGGTAAATCCACTGCACAAGTCATGGTTCGCTGGCAAGTTCAACGGGGAATCGTTTGCTTAACTAAGTCTTCATGTTTTGAGCGAATGAAGGAAAATATTGATGTTTTTGACTTTGAACTCAGTGCAGAGAATATGGTAAAGATTGCAAGCATGGACACCCAAACCAGCCTTTTCTTTAATCATCAAGAAGCCAGCACAATAGATCTCTTTTTAGGATTTCTGGGGAGAAAATGAAAACAGGATTTTTGTTTGATTTCAGAAAATAACTACGTTAGTTTTCATTCAGATAATATTTTAATAACAATTGGGTATAATTAGTTGATTTTCGTTTGAAAAAGATTATTATATATGTAAGTAATCTGATGTAAAGAATGCTTTATTATAATTTTTGAAAGGTTATCTAATGTTAACTCCAAAATTTAGTCTATTTGTTCTTGCTAGCTATTTTATCTTACCAATTATTGCATTGTTATTTCCAAACAAATATGTTAAATTAATCGTATTTGTGATATTTCTATTAGAAAATATTTTGGTGATAGGTCTGTATATAAAGGGCAAGTATTTTAACTAATCATCTTATTTTACAATACAATAGCACCAAGAAAAAAGCCTAACTTTTTATTTTGATTGAGTTGGGCTTTTTCATCTTATTCAGTTTTAATACTAGAACAGTATTTAGTTGTTTAATAATCTTATTTTATAGTGAATATATCATGTTTTTTCATAAACATAGATCATTTAGTTTTCACCAACTCCTGTAAAATAGCTTTATTCTTCTTCAAAACGGAAATGTAGAAAGTCTTGGTAGCTTCTTTGTCCGAGATAGGAATCTGGATACGTTGACTATTCACAGTGGATTCTTCAGTGTTTTGTTGAGTAATATTGGTAGAAAAAGTTGGTAATTCAGAAGCATTTACCAAATCAACAAAGGCTACCCAATCTTTTTGAACAATAAACTTTGTTTGCGTCAGTTGATTGACTAATGGCTGCCAAATGCCTAGATCCGATCCGCAGCAGCATAGTCAAATTAGCCAATTCTGCAAGTTTTATCTCTTTTCGTGTGGCATACGGGTGAGTCAAGGGAACGGATAAGTAAAGTTGCTCCATGAAAAGCCCCATGGAAAGAATATGCTCTTTTTGATAGGATAGTCTGTTACAATGAAGTGAACGTTTTCGTCATCCAGAGCTTTTTCCAATTCGTCATTCGTCTTTTGCTCAATTTGAATGTGTTGTTCCAAGCCCTTTTCTTTTATACGACTTTCCAGTTCAAAGATGGCTCCCGGCGCATTAACACCACCAAAAATAGTACTTTCTTTTAATGCAAAATGTTGTACATCATCGAGAAATTTTTGTTTTTGTTTCAGAAATTTTTTGGTTAGTTTAACTGTTTGATGACCGGTTTCCGTGAAACTTAATTTATTTTTTCTTCGCTCAAAAAGAGTAACTCCCAATTCATCTTCCAGCATTTGCATATTTCGAGTTAAGGATAGCTGAGAGATGAGTAGGACTTCGGCTGCCTTAGACAAGGTAAAACAATGAGTTGCTCCAAGTGTTGTAAATTCAGCATGATGTCTCCTTTTTGATCAATGAATTGGACAGTTTTAACTATAGGTAAAATGAATACTAATATTATCTATCGTTATTGTGCAATTTTTTATTTGTCTTGTAAAATGAAAGCAGAGAGTAGCACAAGTCATTCAAAACTATTCAAGTTCTATGCAAACCTTTTCAATTCGTAAAAAATCTGATATAATAAGAATGAAAAAAAGTTATTAGAGGAGAGTAGCATGTCTAAAAAAATTATTGGGATTGACCTAGGTGGTACATCTGTGAAGTTTGCGATTCTGACCCAAGAAGGAGAAGTTCAAGAAAAATGGTCTATTAAGACAAATATTTTAGATGAAGGCAGTCATATTGTTGATGATATGATTGAATCGATCAACCATCGCTTGAAATTATTAAACCTTTCAGCTGAAGATTTCATTGGAATTGGTATGGGTTCTCCTGGTGTCGTGGATCGTGAAAAAGGAACTGTTATCGGAGCTTACAACTTAAACTGGAAAACCCTTCAACCCGTAAAAGAAAAAATTGAAAAAGCGACTGGCATTCCTTTCTTTATTGATAATGATGCGAATGTAGCTGCGCTTGGCGAACGTTGGAAAGGTGCTGGTGAAAACCAACCAGATGTCGTCTTTATGACACTTGGGACAGGTGTCGGTGGTGGCATTGTTGCGGAAGGAAAACTACTGCATGGTGTAGCTGGAGCAGCCGGAGAATTGGGACATATCACAGTTGATTTTGACCAGCCGATTCTCTGTACTTGTGGCAAAAAAGGTTGCCTAGAAACTGTAGCTTCTGCAACGGGAATTGTCAATTTAACGCGTCGCTACGCTGATGAATATGCTGGTGATGCAGAGCTGAAAAAATTGATTGATAACGGTGAAGACGTTAATGCAAAAATTGTCTTTGATTTGGCTAAAGCTGGTGATGAACTAGCCCTCATTGTTTATCGCAATTTTGCACGTTATCTTGGTATAGCTTGTGCGAATATCGGATCTATCTTAAATCCGTCAACAATTGTCATTGGTGGTGGCGTCTCTGCAGCAGGTGAATTTTTGCTAGACGGTGTTCGTAAGGTCTATGAAGAAAATTCTTTCCCTCAAGTGCGTACATCAACAAAACTTGCACTTGCAACGCTTGGAAATGATGCAGGCGTCATTGGAGCAGCTTCATTGGTTCTTCAATAATTCGCTAAAATGGAAGAATAATCCGAATAAGGCATTTACAATTATTATAGAATTTGTTATAATATTAGTTAGTGCGCAATGGAAGCACTAGAAAACGACTAATCCGCTGTGGTCTTGAACTGCAAGATTAGTAAGATAGGAGAAGAAAAATGAATCCATTAATCCAAAGTTTGACTGAAGGTCAACTTCGTACTGATATTCCTGCATTCCGTCCTGGTGACACTGTTCGTGTTCATGCGAAAGTTGTCGAAGGAAATCGCGAACGTATCCAAATTTTCGAAGGTGTGGTTATCGCTCGTAAAGGTGCTGGTATTTCAGAAAACTATACTGTTCGTAAAATCTCTAACGGTGTAGGTGTTGAACGTATCTTCCCACTTCACACACCACGTGTTGAAAAGATTGAAGTAGTGCGTTACGGTAAAGTACGTCGTGCGAAATTGTATTACCTTCGTGCATTGCAAGGTAAAGCAGCGCGTATCAAAGAAATTCGCCGTTAATGTAGAATTAACTCTGTCACTTGGCAGAGTTTTTCTCTAGTCCCCTTAGTTCAATGGATATAACAACTCCCTCCTAAGGAGTAGTTGCTGGTTCGATTCCGGCAGGGGACATAATGTGTCCTCAAAAGTCCTTATTGTTGAAGGGCTTTTGTGTTTTTTGAGTTCAATATTTGCTTGTTATTCTCAATAAAATATAAAAGTAAACTTTGTTTTGGAAACATCTGACTGAAAGGATAAGAATATGAAGGCTTATTTTATTGGAGGACTAGGCTGCAATTGCTATTATCCCCAGGACTTTTTTAATGCACTGTCTTTTCCAGTTACTTATCTAGATATTTATGATTCTAGGTTGGAAGAGCAACTGATTTCATTACAGGCGTTGAAAGATTGGTTTATGGCACAAGTTGATATGGATGACGATATTCTGTTAATAGCCCATTCTTTGGGAGCAGATTTAGCAGTTTATCTAACAAGTGTCTATGATAAAATTACGCATCTCGTCTTATTAGATGGTGGATACATTAATATGGATAAAATTTGCCCTTTGAATGTAGAAATTGAAGATTCTCTGAATTATCTTCAAACGAGTGTTTATGAAAGCCTAAAGAAAGCTGTTATAACTGAAAAACAAAGCTCTGCTGTATGGTCAGAAGATTTGGAGAGGGCGGCAAAAGAAAGTTTTGTTTTTGATAAAGTTCAAAAACATTGGCATTTAAGCTTATCTAAAAAGTTAATGACTCATTTATTGACAATAAGACGGCAAGCTTTTAGAAATTTGTCCTTTTTGAAAAATAAAAATGCAATTTTGTTCATTCCAGAAATAAATAAGGAAACGCCAATTTGGAAAAAGAGGGCTATACAGACCATCCCGAACTTTCTAAACCTCATAGAAATGACTAGCTGTAGTCATTCATTGTATATGGAAAAACCGAAAGAATAGCAGCATTACTTGAAGATAAAATGGAAATTAGGTCACTCTTTTGAGAAAAGAGACTATGCTCTTTGCCTTTTCTAGGACAAGTTTTATGAGATAATCTTCTAAACTAAATTGGAATATTCTGATTTAGTTTTTTCTTTTTATATTTTGTGTATCATTTTACTATTTTCTCTCTTTATTTTTAGTTTCTTTTAAGAAAAAATTCAGTCACTTTTAAGAAAAAGTAGATATGATAGTTCCATTCAAAAGAAAGGACGTGATGAGATGAAAAACTCAAAGTTAAATTTGTTTGTCTGATAAATTTTGGCATCAAAGAAGTTATTGTGGCAATACTCTTTGGAATGCAATCTCTGATCGCTTAAAAATAGAAAGAAGGAATTTGATAAAAATGAAACAAGAGAACACAAGGAAGAGAGAGAAGATGATCATGGTTGAAAAAAGTACCAAATGGTGGATGACTGTTGTAGCGAGCGGATCACTCGCTGTTGGTCTTCTCGGTGGGCTAGGCATTGGCTCTTTAGCAACAAATGCACTCAATCAGCAGGCAAAAGTACAGACAAGCACAACAACTCAGGCACAGAATAACCAGCAACAGGGGAACCAAAATCAAGGTGGTCCAGGAATGCCTCCAGGTGGACAACAAAACGGAAATAACCAAGGTGGTCCAAATGGAATGCCACCCCAACAAAATGGCAACCAAAGTGACAATAGTAATAGCCAAAATGGCTCAGGAAACAGTAATAACTCAAAGAAAAAAGCTCCATCAAATGCTGACGGTTCAACCAAATCAGATAAGAATAGTAGCACGACAGAAAATAATGATTCAAATACAACAAATTCTTAATATTTCAGAGGAAGTCATGATATAATAGAATCAAAACGTTAGTAGATTGATTTTCAAAAAGGTGAAGTGAGAAGAAGTCTTTACTTGTACTTGGTTCACGATTAAAGGAGTGGGCAGAACTAAACATTCAAAATGTTTAGTTCGTGATCTTATCCCCTCAAGCCTCAAAGTGCTGTTTTGAGCAATCTGCTACTGCATCGTTAGTTTAGTGCATAACGAATTTTGAAACTAGGAACTTTTGTTCCAGACTTATATTTTAGAAGGAAAAGCGTATGATTAAGATTCTATTAGTGGAAGACGACCTCGGTCTATCTAATTCAGTATTTGACTTTTTGGATGATTTTGCAGATGTCATGCAAGTTTTTGACGGTGAGGAAGGATTGTACGAGGCTGAGAGTGGCGTGTACGACCTTATATTGCTTGATTTGATGTTGCCAGAAAAAGACGGCTTCCAAGTCTTGAAAGAATTGCGTGAAAAAGGTGTCACAACTCCTGTGCTAATCATGACAGCCAAAGAAAGTTTGAATGATAAAGGACATGGTTTTGAACTGGGTGCTGATGATTATTTGACCAAGCCATTTTATCTAGAAGAGTTAAAAATGCGGATTCAAGCTCTGTTGAAGCGTTCTGGCAAGTTCAATGAAAACACCCTTTCTTATGGCGATGTCACTGTTAATTTATCAACTAACACAACACTTGTAGACGGAAATGAAGTAGAATTGCTCGGAAAAGAATTTGACTTGCTGGTGTATTTCTTGCAAAATCAAAATGTCATTTTGCCTAAGACACAGATTTTCGATCGCTTGTGGGGATTTGATAGTGATACAACGATTTCAGTCGTAGAAGTCTATGTTTCAAAAATCCGGAAAAAATTGAAAGGGACGACCTTTGCGAACAATCTTCAAACGCTTCGCAGCGTCGGATATATTTTAAAAGATGCTGAATAAACTAAAAAAAACATGGTATGCGGATGATTTTTCTTATTTCATTCGCAATTTTGGTATTTTTACTCTCATTTTCTCAGCCATGACTCTGATTATCATTCAGGTGATGCGCTCAAGCCTTTATACAACGGTCGATAATAACTTGAAAAGTCTCAGTCAGGATTCCGCTTCTGTCATCAATTTGGCGCTCGCTCGGAGAGTGGGGCTGGAACAGAAGTCAGACAACGGAGATCCTAAAGCCGATACGGGTGACAAAGAGCTTACTGATAAACCAAATGTCAGTGCCAATACGGAAGTTATCTTATTTGATAAGAATTACAAGCCGATTATTACTAGCAATAATTTTCTGGGACTTAACAAACTTTCCTTTAATAGCAAGCAATTGGATCGCATTCGGCAAGTCCAGGTAAAAAGCAATTATGGCCGAGAAGAAACCTATCGGACGATTTTATTTAAGGTGAAATTGCCTAATTTGGAAACGAACGTTAAATACGCAGCCGTCTTTATCAATATCAGCCAATTGGAACAAACCAGTCAAAATCATGAGCATCTAATAGTCGTGGTAATGATTAGTTTCTGGGGAATTTCTTTGATTGCAAGTGTCTATCTGGCTCGGGTTAGCGTAAAACCTTTGTTGGAGAGTATTCAAAAGCAAAAGAACTTTGTTGAAAATGCTAGTCACGAGTTGCGGACGCCTCTAGCAGTTTTGCAAAATCGTTTGGAAACCTTGTTTAGAAAACCAGAAGCCACCATTATGGAATCAAGCGAAAGTATTGCTTCTAGTTTGGATGAAGTGCGAAACATGAAAATGTTGACGACAAATCTACTCAATCTAGCACGACGCGATGACGGGATTAAACCAGAAATTGGCGATGTCGAGCCAAATTTCTTTAATACGACCTTTACCAACTATGAAATGGTTGCCGCAGAAAATGGGAAAACTTTCCGATTTGACAATAGGATTCACCGTATGATTAAAACAGACAAGACCTTGCTGAAGCAATTGATGACAATTCTGTTTGATAATGCCTTGAAATATACAGATGAAGACGGTGTAATTGAGTTGACGATTTCAGCGAATGACCGGACCCTTTTTTTGAAAGTTGCAGATAATGGTCCGGGGATTAGCACGGCAGATAAGAAAAAGATTTTTGATCGTTTTTATCGTGTTGATAAAGCACGGACTCGGCAGACAGGCGGTTTTGGTCTAGGCTTGTCGCTTGCAAAGCAAATCACAGAAGCCCTTAAAGGGACTATTACGGTGAAAGATAATAAGCCGAAAGGAACCATTTTTGAGGTGAAGATTGCCATTAGAACGGACAATAGAAAGAAAAAATAAGTCAGGAATAACTTGTATCCATAGGGGGAAGGTTGTTTCGGAAGATGAGAAAAACACGAACAAAGTCAGGATTAGTAGTTGGCTATCTTGATCTGTTCGTGTTTTTATCTTGTTTAAAAGCAGAGTTGAATGGTTGAGGCTGGGATGCCAACGTTGCTTTCGTCAGCCGAGCTGACTGACTGCCTGAGTTTTAGTTTATGCTGTCAGCCGAGCGGACGAGTTGTCTAACTTTTAGTTTATGCTGTCAGCCGGGCGGACGAGTTGCCTGACTTTTAGTTTATGCTGTCAGCCGGGCGGCGGACAAGACTCCCAACTTTCGGTTTGCTTTGTCGCCCTAATCGACAGAGAGAACGAATTTTGGTTTCAATCTTGCTGTGTTCTTTATTTTATTGCACAGACCAGACACTAACTGACTTTTCTGCAACTGGGAAATCTGCCCAGCCGTCTTTTTTGATTGTCACGATTGAAGAGCTGTTTCCTAAGTAATCTTTGAACTCCTTACCAGCCCAATTTTCACCAACATACATGCGTTTTGAATTTGCTTGGTCGTTACTTATGATGACAGCAATTGGTTGTCCGTTGTCTTTTCCTGAACGAGTCCAAGCGATACAATGCTCGTCATCAAAATAATCAGTCTGTTCACCATAGGCTAAGTTGAGCCGAATGTCTAACAGTTTATCTAGGACTTCTTGGAAACTTTGTTGAGCGAACTCGCCGTTGATACCATAGTAATCTCCGTAGAACACACAAGGAAGCCCAGCTTCACGAAGCAAAATAAGCGCATAAGCAGCAGGTTTAAACCATTCTTCAACAGTTGATTCTAGCGCTTGTCCACGTTGTGTGTCGTGATTATCGACAAAAGTAACAGCCGATTTAGGGTGGTTTTTGACAAGCGTTTGTTCAAAAATATTTCGCAAATCATAGTCCGCCCCAGCACGGCTAGCATCAAATAAGTTGTGGTGCAGTTTGACATCTACGAGATCAAAACGATAGTCAATACTTCCTAAATAATCGTTATTTGCAGTTTCATCACCATTCCAAAACTCTCCGAAGACATAGAAATCTTCTCCATACTTCGCCATAATGTCGCGGATAAAATTTCCCATAAAGAAAGAGTCAATATGCTTAATAGCGTCCAATCTAAAGCCATGAATGCCGGTCGTTTCGATAAACCAATCTGCCCAATCATAAAGGTTTTGAATGACTTCTGGGTGCTTAAAATCAAGGTCAGCGTACATGAGATAGTCGAAATTTCCATTTTCATTGTCTACTAAGTCATCATCAGCCCAACCTTTGTTGTCCCCTTGAATGAGGTAAATCCCTGATTTATTTCGCTTAGCGTCATAATCCGTTCCTGTAAAGTGGTACCAATGCCATTCAAAATCATTGTATTTTTTATGGCGACCAGGGAATGTGAACTTGGTCCAGCCTTTTATTTCAAAAGGTTCAGAGAGGGCGACTGTACGATCATTTGGGTCAACTTCAATAACAGTAAATCTCTCTTTGTAATCTGCTGCCGCCTTGTGATTTAAAACGATATCTGCAATGGGCTCAATCCCATTTTCTTTGAGTGCTGAGATAGCCTTCAAATAGTCTTTCTTAAAGCCATACTTTGTCCGAACGGTTCCCTTTTGGTCAAATTCGCCCAAGTCAAATAAGTCATAAATGCCGTAGCCGACATCATTAGAACTAGTTGCTTTGAAAGCAGGTGGCATCCAAACCTTGCGAATGCCTTTAGAAGCTAGATGTGGAGCGTCTGTAGCCAAACGATTCCAATGTTGCCCGTCATTTGGTAGATACCATTCAAAATATTGCATTAATGTTTGATTTTTCATACGAGATACCTCTTTCTTGTCTTGTTGGCTATTATTTTAGCAAAATAATCTTTACAACGCAAACGTTTGCGTAAATTTTATAGAGTCAAAGGATGAAAAAAAGATTGAAACGATGATTGTTGAGGTATATAATAAGGCTAGTGAGCTATTTTTATAAAAAGTTGAAGGAGCCATTGATGAAAAATAGGATTCAAGATATTTTTGACAAGAGCATGGCGATTGAGAGTTTCACGCATACGAGTTCAGAAAGAAATATTGAAAATTTTCTCAATCAATATATTGGCAGTTTGCCGTATTTTCAAGAGCATTCAGATTACTTTGGCACCTATCAGATTCCGGATGATATTTATCAGCGTAATGTTAATTGGGCTTTGGTAAAACGTCATCGTGCAGATACAGTAATTTTGTTTCACCACCATGATACAGTTGATATCGAGGACTTTGGCAATTTAAAAGAAATTGCTTTTGACAATGCTGCTTTGAAAAAGGCTTTAGCGAGTGCTTCATTAGGTCAAGATGTACTAGAAGATATCGGTTCTAACGAATGGCAGTTTGGTCGTGGGTCATGTGATATGAAAGCTGCATTGGCTTTGCAATTGGGAGTAGTAACAGAATATGCGAGCAAAGCAGAAGGAAAAGTGAATCTTCTTTATTTATCAGTTGGAGATGAGGAATCCTATTCTCAGGGAATGCGAGCTGCTGTAGGTTTGCTTGCTAATCTGAAAAAGAAATTTCATCTGAATTATATCTTGGCGATTGATTCAGAACCATTTGAAAGTCCTTCAGCTCAAGAAAAAGTATTGCATGTTGGAACAGTTGGGAAAATGATGCCTGTCGTGGTGACGCAGGGTATTCTATCCCACATGAAAGAACCTCTCAAGGGTATCAATGCTGTTTCACTCCTCGCAAAAGTAGTGGAAAAAATTGACCTTAATCCCTGCTTGTCGGATTCAATTTATGGAGAGCAAGCCCCTTTGCCTTCGTGGTCTTACATGCGTGATTTGAAGGAAAATTATGATGTGTCAACCGTTCTCAGAGCAGCAGGCTATTTTAGTGTTCTTTATTTAGATAAAAGTCCAAAAGAGCTGATGACGACGATTCAACAACTCTGCCAAGAAGCCATTGATGAGTTTTGTGAGCGTTATCAGGCTTTGCAGGTAACTTATAAAGAGGATAAAAAAGTCACAAAACCTCATGTATTGACTTATGAAGAGTTAATCCAGTTATGTCAAAAGAAGGCTGGATTTGAAGAATTTATGCAAAGGGTAAACCAATCTTCTCATGAAGCATTTCAAGCGGGTTCAAGCTATCAAGAAATAACCATTGCAACTGTTCAAAAGGTGTTAGATTTCTATGATAAAAAGGAAGCATTTGTTGTGCTGGCTATTGCGCCGCCTTATTATCCTTCTATGAATTGTCGGCATCTGAAAAATAGCGTGGTTGATATAGAAAAACTCATTGCACTTTATAGTGGATACTTATCTGACACAGAGACTGGTCATCTCGCAGTAGAAGAGTTCTTTATGGGAATCTGTGACATTAGTTATTGTGCTTTAGAAAAATCTGTTGAAGAATATCAGAAAATTATCGAGAGTATGACTGTTCCTGAACATTTATATTCGATTGATTTTGAGAAAATTCAGGACATCAATGTCCCCGGCATCAATCTGGGACCTTGGGGAAAAGATTTACATCAGTTAACAGAACGCGTCTATGAAAAGGATATGTTGGAGACGATTCCTCAATTTCTGTTATATTTGCTAGAACATATTGACAGTATTAAAAAATAAAAAAACAAGAGCTGTATTCTTAACTGAACTGAATATAGCTCTTGTTTTTTATGAAAATTGCTCTAAAAAGTTATCTAGTTCTTTTTGGTTATGAAGAACTATAAATTTGTAGGGATACATTTTTTGAAGTTTCTCATATCGTTTCCGAATGTTAGCAGTTCGTCCGTCATGTAAGATCCACCGGATAAATTCCCAGTCAAACTTTTCAGGGCAGCCTTGTGCCATACTGTCTCTGACCTTACCTCTGTTCTTGGAATAACGCTTTGCAGCCCGTAAAAGACAATTCCAACGCGAGAAATTTAAAAAAATAATTTGGTCTGCATGCTCCATTCTCTCTTCATAGCAACAGGAGCTGTAGTTTCCGTCTATCACCCAAGACAGATTCTCGTTTAAGAAAGTCTTGACTTGCTCTTGCATCCAGCTGCGGTCACTCATTTCCCAATTGGGTAGAAATTGTAGCGTGTCCAAATGAAGCAGTGAGATGTCATAATGTTTTGCTAAATATTTAGCAAGTGTAGACTTTCCAGAGCCGGAGTAGCCGATAATTGCGATTTTCATATAGAGCCTTTCTTACCGATGCAACAAAAAAAAGCTCCACTGAGCTCTTTTTTACGTTATGCAGATTATTTTGCAAGTTTGCTAGCAAGGCGTGCTTTATCGCGGCTCGCTTTGTTTTTGTGGATCAAACCTTTAGTTTCTGCTTTATCGATAGCTGAGCTTGCAGCGCGGAAAAGTTCTTCAGAAGGGTTTGCTTCAAATGCTTTAATTGCAGAACGCATAGCTGATTTTTGAGCTGAGTTTTTTTCGTTTTGTTTAACGTTTAATTCAGCGCGTTTGATAGCTGATTTAATATTTGCCAATGTTTTCACCTCCAATGATATACTAACTATCTAATTATATATGAAAAGTTGAGATTTGACAAGCCTTTTTATTTTTTTAAGTAAATTTCATCAATCTCATGATTTTCTGTTTTATGAAGAATAATTTCAGCTCGGTTGCGTGTGGGTTCGATATAATCTTGCAAATTCACAAGGTTAATCGACTTCCAGACATTTTGAGCGAATTCCATAACTTTACTTTCTGGCTGAGAAGTGAAAGGATGATAATAGTTATTTGGATCTTCTTTTGCTAAAGTGAGCAATTTTTTAAAGCGGTCCAGATACCAAGTTTCGATATTTTCAACTTCTGCATCCACGTAAATCGAAAAATCAAAGAAATCCGTCATATAGAGGCGTTCATTTTGTGGATTTTGGAAAACGTTGATACCCTCAACAATGACAAAATCTGTAGCTGTAACAGATTGTTTTTTATCAGGAACAATATCATAAATTTCATGTGAATAAACGGGAATCTGATAGTCTTGTCCATTTTTGATGTTGTCAAGGAAATCAAGTAGCAACTCCATGTTATAACTTTCTGGAAATCCTTTGCGCTTGAGGAGATTTTGCTCTTCCAAATGAGCATTAGGATAAAGAAATCCATCTGTTGTTACCAATTCAACAGTTGCATTTGAAAATGTCCGAGATAAAAGTATTTGCAACAGCCTACTAGTAGTAGATTTTCCAACAGCGACACTTCCAGAAACACCAATGATGAACGGTTGCCGCTTGCTTGCTTTCTGTAAAAAAATCCCTTTTGAGAATGCCAAATCCTCTTTTGAACGCTTGTAAATCTGAATAAGATTGGTTAAAGGGAGATAAACGTCTGTTACATCTTGAAGGCTAATCTTATCATTGAAACTTTTGATAGAATTCAATTCTTTTTGCGTCAAAGGCGGGGTTGTTTTACGATGCAGATTTTGCCAAGTTTTTCGACTAATTTTTTCAAAATGGATAAATTCGTTATTCATAGAGGACTCCTATTAATATGACCATTAGTATATCATAATTTTAAACAAATTGTAAACGGTTTACAAATAAAAGGTCTTTATGTTAAAATAGTTTTATGACTAAAATGTATTTCGCAGAAAATCCAGATGCAGAGCATGATATTCACGAATTGAAGGTTCAGCTTCTGGGTCAAAAGATGACTTTCTTGACTGATGCAGGAGTCTTTAGTAAGAAAATGATTGATTATGGAAGTCAAGTGCTTTTAAGATGTCTTGATTTTCATGAGCATGAAAGTATATTGGATGTTGGTTGTGGCTATGGAACATTGGGACTTACTTTAGTCAAGGCTAAAGGAGTTGAAGCAACGCTTGTTGATATAAATCAACGTGCTCTTGATTTAGCTCGTCAGAATGCTGATCGTAATCAAGTTCTAGCTACGATTTTTCAATCTAATCTTTATCAAAATGTAGAAGGGAGATTTCATCACATTATCAGCAATCCACCAATTCGAGCTGGGAAACAGGTCGTTCATGAGGTGATTACAGGAAGTTATACGCACTTACTAGACGGTGGGGATTTAACCATTGTTATTCAAAAAAAACAAGGTGCCCCAAGTGCCAAAGCCAAGATGGAAGAAGTTTTTGGAAACTGCGAAATTCTAAAAAAAGATAAGGGATATTATATCCTTAGAAGTAGGAAGGAAATATGAGAGCAGTTGATGTGATTCAGAAAAAGCGGGACGGCTTAGAATTAACCAGCGATGAAATCAAGTGGTTAATTGAAGGATATGTTGCCGGAACTGTGCCAGATTATCAAATGTCAGCTTTTGCAATGGCAGTATATTTTAAAGGCATGAGCACTCGCGAGATTTCTGATTTGACGATGACTATGGTAGGGACAGGTCAGCAAATTGATTTGTCAGCTATATCTGGCGTTAAGGTTGATAAGCATTCAACCGGAGGCGTAGGAGACAAGGTAACGCTTGTACTGGTGCCTTTGGTAGCTAGTTTTGGAATCCCTGTTGCTAAAATGAGCGGTCGTGGACTCGGTCACACAGGGGGAACGCTTGATAAATTAGAATCCATTAAAGGATTTCAAATTGAGCGCAGCCAAGAAGAATTTATTAAGCAAGTACAGGATATTGGACTATCCGTCATTGGTCAGTCAAATCAGTTGGTGAAAGCTGATAAGTTACTTTATGCTTTGCGTGATGTGACAGCTACCGTCGATACGATTCCTCTGATTGCAAGTTCTGTTATGAGCAAGAAAATTGCAGCTGGTGCGGATAGCATTTTGTTAGACGTGACAGTTGGGGAAGGCGCATTTATGAAAAATCTAGAAGATGCGCGTGCTCTAGCTCGTACTATGGTTGATTTAGGAAAGGCGGTTGGGCGTAGGACGACAGCAGTTATTACTGATATGAGCCAACCTCTGGGAACTAGCATTGGTAATCGTTTGGAAATCCTTGAAGCTTTGGATATTTTGCAAGGAAAAGGTCGGGAAGATGTGACTGAATTTATTTGTGAATTAGGTCAAATCATGCTCGGCTTAGCAAATGTCGAAAAAACTGTAGACGAGGTTCGAGAACATCTATTTAATGGTTCAGCTCTTCAAAAATTTGAAGCCATGGTTGCAGCGCAAGGTGGCGATTTAGAAGATTTGTACCGCCCTTCTTCAGCAAAATACGTTGTAGAAGTAACTGCAGATGAAGCTGGTTATATTTCTGAACTACCAGCGATGGAATTTGGTCTATTTGCTATGCGGATGGGTGCTGGCCGAGCTGTGAAAATGGATGCATTAGACTTTGAAACAGGAATTGTTTTTGAAAAGAAAGTCGGAGAATCAATCAAAATTGGTGAAATTGTCGCAAAAGTTTATGCAAATGAAAAAATTTCACAAGAACTAGTTACAGAATTCAAAAAAAATGTTAAAATAAGTAATGAGTCAAAAAAAGTTCAAGAGATTATTGAAGTAATCGCTTAACTTACAGGAGAACCGAAAATGAAGTTAAATAAATACATCGATCATACGCTTTTGAAACCAGATGCTCAACAAGAGCAAATTGAAAAATTGATTGAAGAAGCAAGAGAATATGATTTTGCAAGTGTTTGTGTTAATCCAACATGGGTCAGTTTTGCAACAGAAGGATTACGAGATACAGATGTTAAGGTTTGTACGGTTATTGGTTTCCCTTTGGGTGCAAATACACCTGCTGTAAAAGCTTTTGAGGCAAAAGATGCCATTAAGAACGGAGCAGACGAAGTAGACATGGTTATCAATATTGGTGCTTTGAAATCTCAAAATCTGGTGTTGGTAGAAGAAGATATTGCTGCTGTTGTGGAAGCAAGCGGTGACACACTTGTAAAAGTAATTATCGAAACTTGTTTGTTAACTGATGAAGAAAAAGTTGTAGCGTGTCAGTTAGCCCAAAAAGCTGGTGCAGACTTTGTAAAAACTTCAACTGGATTTTCAACAGGTGGAGCTACTGTTCATGATGTAGCATTGATGAGAAAGACAGTGGGTCCAGATATGGGTGTTAAAGCTTCAGGTGGGGCTCGTTCGTATGAAGATGCAGTTGCATTTATTGAAGCAGGCGCAACGCGTATCGGAGCTTCTTCTGGTGTAGCCATTATGAAAGGAGAAAAAGCTAGTGGCGACTACTGAGTTGATTGATCTAGCTATTGAGACAAGTAAAAAGGCCTACGTTCCTTATTCTCATTTTCCAATTGGTGCCGTACTAGTAGCAAAAAATGGTCAGATTTTTACAGGTGTGAACATTGAAAATGCTAGTTTTGGTTTGACAAATTGCGGGGAACGCACAGCTATTTTTAAAGCGGTTTCTGAAGGCGTCACAGACTTTGAGGAGTTAATCGTCTACGGTGAAACCGAACAGCATGTTTCTCCATGCGGAGCTTGTCGACAAGTAATGGCCGAATTTTTTTCTAAGGATTTAAAGGTAACGCTTGTTGCCAAAGATAAATCGACGGTCGTGATGACGGTCAAGGAATTACTTCCATATTCTTTTACTAACTTAGACTAGTTAGTAAAAAAGGTCATTTGACCATAGTTAATCTTGCAACGTTGTTGCACATCTTATTTAGGAGGTTCAGAGATGAACAAGAAACAATGGCTAGGCCTTGGTCTAGTAGCTGTCGCAGCAATTGGACTTGCTGCATGTGGTAACCGTGCATCTAAATCAGATAATAAAGATGCAAAGACGGATTTGAAAGCTGCAATTGTTACAGATACAGGTGGTGTAGATGATAAATCATTTAACCAATCTGCTTGGGAAGGTTTGCAAGCTTGGGGTAAAGAAAATGGATTGACAAAAGACCATGGCTTTACTTACTTCCAATCTACAAACGAATCTGAATACGCTACAAACCTTGAGCAAGCTGCTTCTAGCAATTACAAATTAGTATTTGGTATTGGATTTGCTCTTCGTAATGCAGTAGAATCTGCTGCAAAGGATCACTCTGATATTAACTATGTTATTATTGATGATGAAATTAAAGGTCAAAAGAATGTAGCTTCTGCACTCTTTGCAGATAACGAAGCTGCTTACCTTGCTGGTGTGGCTGCAGCCAAAACAACTAAAACAAAAATGATTGGTTTTGTTGGTGGTATCAAAGGTGCTGTATTAACTCGTTTTGAAAAAGGTTTTGAAGCTGGTGTGAAATCAGTAGATCCTTCTATTAAGATTGATGTGAAATACGCTGAAAGCTTTGGAGATGCTTCTAAAGGGAAGACGATTGCAGCAGCTCAATATGCAGCTGGTGCAGATGTTGTTTATCAAGTAGCCGGTGGTACTGGTGCTGGTGTATTCAACGAAGCAAAATCTATCAACGAAACTAGAAATGAATCTGACAAAGTTTGGGTTATCGGTGTTGACCGCGACCAAAACGATGAAGGTAAATACAAATCTAAAGACGGCAAAGAATCTAACTTTGTTTTGGCATCTAGCTTGAAAAAAGTTGGTGGTACTGTAAAAGATATTGCTAACAAAACAGCAAAAGATAAATTCCCAGGAGGAAAAACTACAACTTACGGTCTGAAAGACGGTGGGGTAGATTTGACAACTAAGAACTTATCAGATGATGCTAAAAAAGCTGTTGAAGATGCAAAAGCAAAAATCCTTGACGGAAGTATTAAAGTTCCTACAGAATAAATAATAACCTGATACTCAAGAAGCGACCTTCGTGGGTCGCTTTTTTGAGATTGAGACAGCTTTTGTCTCAGTAAAGCTGGCTAATCTTTTAGTGAGTTTTACTGAAATAAAATAATTTCTGAAAGGAATCAATCATATGGCACATGAGAATGTCATTGAAATGCACGAAATAACCAAGATTTTTGGTGAATTTGTCGCAAATGATAAAATCAACTTAAATCTAAGACGCGGTGAAATTCATGCACTTTTAGGAGAAAACGGAGCGGGCAAGTCTACTCTGATGAATATGTTGGCTGGCTTGCTTGAGCCAACAAGTGGTGAGATTACTGTGAATGGAAAATCAGTGACAATTGATTCTCCATCGAAATCAGCATCTTTAGGAATTGGAATGGTTCACCAGCATTTCATGCTGGTAGAGGCTTTTACGGTTGCTGAAAATATCATTTTGGGTAGTGAAACGACCAAAAATGGTGTTTTAGATATTCGAAAGGCAATCAAAGACATCAAGGAACTATCCGAAAAATATGGTTTAGCTGTGGATCCGACTGCAAAAGTTGAAGATATTTCAGTCGGTGCGCAACAACGTGTTGAAATCTTGAAAACATTGTATCGTGGCGCAGATATCTTGATTTTTGACGAACCAACAGCAGTATTAACTCCTTCGGAAATTGAAGAACTAGAACATATCATGAAAAATCTAGTTAAGGAAGGAAAATCCATCATTTTGATTACGCACAAATTGGATGAAATCCGTGCTGTTTCTGATCGTGTCACTGTCATCCGTCGTGGTAAGAGTATTCAAACCGTTGAGATTGGTGGCGCAACGAATAAAGATCTTGCTGAAATGATGGTGGGACGTTCGGTATCCTTTACAACGGAAAAAGAAGCTTCAAATCCAAAAGAAGTTGTTCTATCTATTAAGGATTTGGTTGTGAATGAGAATCGTGGTGTGCCTGCTGTTAAAAATTTATCTTTGGATGTACGAGCTGGTGAAATTGTTGGGATTGCCGGGATTGATGGCAATGGACAAAGCGAGCTAGTTCAAGCAATCACAGGTCTTCGAAAGGTGAAATCAGGTAGCATTACCATTAAGGGTAAAGAAGTCGTTGGCTTATCTCCGCGGAAAATTACCGAAATGCAAGTTAGTCATGTGCCGGAAGACCGTCATCGTGATGGCTTGGTTTTAGATATGATGTTGTCTGAGAATATGGCTCTGCAAACTTATTACAAGGAGCCATTAAGCAAAAATGGAATTTTGAATTACAATAATATCACTTCTTATGCACGAAAGTTAATGGATGAATTTGATGTTCGGGCTGCAAGTGAAAGTGTTCCAGCATCTGCTCTTTCAGGAGGAAATCAACAAAAAGCCATTATTGCTCGTGAAATAGACCGCAATCCTGACCTTTTAATCGTTAGTCAGCCAACTCGTGGATTAGACGTCGGAGCGATTGAATACATTCATAAACGTTTGATTGAAGAACGTGATAAGGGTAAAGCAGTACTTGTTGTCAGCTTTGAATTAGATGAAATCCTGAATGTTTCAGACCGTATCGCTGTTATCCATGATGGTAAGATTCAAGGTATTGTTACCCCAGCAGAAACAAATAAACAAGAGTTGGGTATCTTGATGGCTGGTGGTGAAATTAAGAAGGGAGATTCAAATGACTAAGAAAACACAGCAAATTGCGGTGCCTTTGATTTCCGTTGTTCTTGGAATTTTACTCGGTGCCATTATCATGTGGATTTTTGGCTATGATGCTATCTGGGGTTATGAAGAGTTGTTCAAAGCTGCTTTTGGTACTATCCGCAGTATTGGTGAAATTTTCCGTGCAATGGGTCCACTTATTTTAATTGCTCTTGGGTTTGCAGTAGCAAGTCGGGCTGGATTCTTTAATGTCGGCTTGCCAGGGCAAGCTTTAGCTGGTTGGATTTTGAGTGGCTGGTTTGCACTTTCATTTCCTAATCTTCCTCGTCCAATTATGATTCTTTCTACAGTTGTCATTGCAGCAGTAGCTGGTGGGATTATCGGTGCTATTCCTGGTATTCTTCGTGCTTATTTGGGAACGAGTGAAGTTATCGTTACGATTATGATGAACTACATCGTTCTTTATGTTGGAAATGCAATGATTCATAGTTTCCCAAAAAGTGTTATGCAAAGTATTGACTCAAGTGTTAAAGTTGGAGCTAATGCAACCTATCAAACAGAATGGCTACGAGCATTGACCAATAATTCACGGATGAATATCGGAATCTTCTTTGCGGTCATTGCAGTTGTCCTTATTTGGTTTATGCTGAAAAAAACAACGCTTGGATTTGAAATCCGTTCTGTCGGGCTAAATCCAAATGCGAGTGAATATGCAGGGATGTCTGCTAAAAGAACAATTATCCTTTCAATGATTATCTCAGGTGCTCTTGCCGGTGTCGGAGGTGTTGTTGAAGGACTTGGAACTTTCCAAAATGTCTATGTACAAGGAAGTTCCCTAGCTGTCGGTTTTAATGGTATGGCCGTTAGCTTGCTGGCAAATAATTCACCAATTGGTATTCTCTTTGCAGCATTCTTATTTGCCGTGCTTCAAGTCGGAGCTCCAGGTATGAACACCGCAACGATTCCAGCGGAATTGGTCAATATTGTAACAGCATCAATTATTTTCTTTGTAAGTATTCATTACATCATTGAACACTTTATCAAACCAAGAAAACAAGCAAAAGTAAAGGGAGGAAAATAAGATGAATTTTGTAACAATGTTAAGTCTGTTAGTTTCCTCTATGCTGATTTATGCGGCACCTTTAATCTTTACTAGTATCGGTGGTGCCTTCTCAGAGCATGCTGGGATTGTCAATGTCGGACTTGAAGGTATTATGGTTATGGGAGCTTTCTCAGGAGTTGTCTTTAACCTTACTTTTGTGAATACCTTTGGAAGTTTAACTCCTTGGTTAGCACTTTTAGTCGGTGGTATTGTGGGACTAATTTTCTCACTCATTCATGCTGTAGCGACTATCAATTTCCGTGCGGACCACGTTGTCAGTGGTACAGTGCTCAATTTGATGGCGCCTGCGTTAGCGATTTTCTTGGTAAAAGCTTTCTATAATAAAGGGCAAACAGATAATATTCAAGTATCATTTGGTAAATTTAATTTTCCACTATTATCAGATATTCCAGTCATTGGAGATATCTTCTTTAAACATACCAGCTTAATGGGGTATATTGCAGTTGCATTTGCTTTCCTAGCATGGTTCATTATGTTTAAGACGAAATTTGGGCTTCGTTTGCGCTCCGTAGGGGAACACCCACAAGCGGCAGACACCCTCGGTATCAATGTTTATCTCATGCGTTATTACGGTGTGATGATTTCAGGTTTTCTTGGCGGTGTTGGTGGAGCGATTTATGCACAATCTATTTCCGTAAATTTCGCTGCTACAACCATTATCGGACCAGGATTCATCTCACTGGCTGCTATGATTTTTGGTAAATGGAATCCAATTGGCGCTATGCTTTCAAGTTTATTCTTTGGACTATCTCAAAGTTTGGCCGTTATCGGAAGTCAATTACCATTCCTATCACATGTACCAGCTGTGTACCTACAAATTGCACCTTATGTATTGACTATTGTTGTGTTGGCAGCATTCTTCGGAAAAGCTGTTGCACCAAAAGCAGACGGTGTCAATTATATTAAATCAAAATAAACTATTGCAAAAAGCCAAGTTACTTTTCAAAGTAGCCTGGCTTTTTTGATAAGATAAATTGCAAGAATAAGTGCAACATTTA